>JANMIB010000092.1:0-13288 GCA_031375605.1 Allobosea sp.
AACGTGCGGGCCGTCTCTCACTCCGCCGCCGTCAGCACCCCGCGCCGGACCTGATCTTCCTCGATCGATTCGAACAGCGCGCGGAAGTTGCCTTCGCCGAAGCCCTCGTCGCCCTTGCGCTGGATGAACTCGAAGAAGATCGGGCCGAGCACAGTACCGGAGAAGATCTGCAGCAGGACCTTGCTCATCCGGCCTTCCTTGTCGCCCAGCTTCACCGCGCCCTCGCCATCGATCAGGATGCCATTGGCATCCAGCCGCGCCACGTCCTCGCCATGGCCGGGCACGCGCGCATCGATGCGCTGGTAATAGGTCTGCGGCGGCTTGGGCATGAAGGGCAACCCGTTGGCCCGCAGCGCCTCGACCGAGGCATAGATGTCGCGCGAGCCCATGGCGACGTGCTGGATGCCCTCACCCTTGTAGGCGCGCAGGTATTCCTCGATCTGGCTCTTGTCATCCAGGCTTTCGTTGATCGGGATGCGGATCTTGCCGCATGGCGAGGTCAGCGCGCGGCTGATCAGCCCCGTCAGCTTGCCTTCGATATTGAAGAACCTGATCTCGCGGAAGTTGAACAGCTTCTCATAGAACCCGGCCCAGAAATCCATGCGCCCGCGATTCACATTGTGGGTCAGGTGATCGAGATAATGCAACCCGGCAGGTTCAGGCTTCGGATCACGTTCCCCGGTCCACACAAAATCGACATCCCAGATCGAGCCCTTGTCGCCATAGCGATCGACGAAATACAGCAGCGAGCCGCCGATGCCCTTGATGGCCGGGATGTTGAGTTCCATCGGGCCGACCTTGCCCTGATGCGGCTCCGCGCCAAGCTCGATGGCGCGCTGGTAGGCAAAGTTCGCATCCACGACGCGGAACGCCATGGCACAGGCGCAAGGGCCATGCTCGGCAGCAAACTGCTGCGCAAAGGAATCAGGCTCGGCGTTGACAACAAAGTTCACGTCGCCCTGCCGGAACAGCGTGACATCCTTCGAGCGGTGCCGCGCCACGACCGTGAAACCCATGGTCTCCAGCAGCGTCATCAGCACGCGCGGCTCGGGGTGGGCAAATTCGACGAACTCGAACCCGTCGGTGCCCATCGGGTTGGCGGGGGAAATGACGGGCGGTGGTGCTTCGTGCGGGAACGGTCCCATGGTGATCCTCCTTGAAGAAGCCATGAGATTAGCGCATCAGCACCGCACGAGGTGTGCGAAAAATAGCTCCTTACTTCCATCGATGCGCGGAATATGCATAATTAACGATCATGACGCGTGAAAGCATCACTCTGGATCAATTTGACTGGCGCCTTGTCGCTGAGTTGCAGGATGACGCCTCGTTGACCAATGCCGCATTGTCGGACCGGATCGGGTTGTCAGCCAGCCAGATTTCGCGGCGCAGGCTCAAGTTGGAGGACACCGGCGTCATCGTGGGCTACAGGGCGCTGATCGCACCCTTGAGCATCGGCCTGAATGTCACGGTTTTCATCCATGTCGCGCTCGACACGCACACGCGTGGCTATGCGACCCGTTTCCGCGATCTGGTCAGGCTGACGCCTGCCGTGATCGAGGCCCATGCACTGACAGGAGAGGCGGACTACCTGCTCAAGCTGGTTGTCAGCGATCTCAGGGAGCTGTCGTTGCTGGTCAACGAGGTGTTCCTGCCGCATGAAAGCGTTGCGCGGGTGCGGTCCGAGATCGTCCTTGAAACGCTCAAGGAAACCTCGGGCCTTCCGCTTCCGGGATAGATTTGCATTGAACATCGTCAGACGCGCCCGCCTGCCATATCCAAGGAATTTGCCATGATCAAGTCCACACCTGCCCAGATTGCCGCGCGCGACATCTTCAGGCTGGCGCGCATCGTGCCGGTCGTGAGTGTCGATGACCCTGATCAGGGTGTTGCGCTGGCGCGCGCGCTGGTGGCAGGGGGCCTGCCGGTCGTCGAGATGACACTGCGCAGCCCCAACGCGCTCAAGGTCACGGAAGCCATCGCACGGCATGTGCCCGAAGCCATGCTGGGGCTTGGAACGATCCTGTCCGTGGCGCAAATCGTGGCGGCGATCAATGCGGGCGCTCGCTTTCTGGTCAGCCCCGGCGTGACCCCCGCCCTCGCCGAGGCGGCGGCTGGCTGCACCGTGCCGTTCCTGCCGGGCGTCGCCACGATCTCGGAAGCGATGCACCTGCGTGAAATGGGTTTCAGGACGCTGAAGTTCTTTCCTGCGGAAAGCTCCGGCGGTGTCGCCGCGCTCAAGGGATTTCATCCGGTGCTGCCGGACCTGTCGTTTTGCCCCACGGGCGGCATCACGGCGGCGAGCGCATTGTCGTATCTTGCATTGCCGAATGTGGCAGGTCTTGGTGGTTCATGGATCGCGCCCGCTGCGCTGATCAAGGCAGGCGACTTCGCAGCCATCGAGGCTCTGGCCCGTCAGGCCACGGAATTGTCAGCGCTCCGACAGGGATGATTCTTATTTTTCAAAAATGTCACTGGCGTGCCGTTTTCCAGTGATTACATCTCGAAACATGCGCAGCGGTGCGCGAGAGGGGAACACGATGTTTGATGCCAAGTCACTTTTGAATGCGCTTGTCAGTGCAGGTTCTCAGGCCGGACAGCAGGGCGGTGCTGCAAGCGGCGGCTTGGGTGGCGGCGGCTTGGGTGGCATGCTCGGTTCGGTGCTCGGCCAGCTTGGCCAGGGCGCACAGGGTACAGCGGGACAGGCCGGCCAGGCCGGCGGAGGCATGGGTGGCGGCCTGGGCGGCATGCTGGGCTCCGTGCTCAGTCAGCTTGGCCAGGGCGCACAGGGCGCAGCCGGACAGGCCGGCACGGCAGCAACCGATGCGATGGGCCAGTTGCAGGGAAAACTCGCTGGCACGCAGGCGGGGGATTTGCTCAACAAGGCCCGCGAATTCGCTGGCCAGAACCAGATGATGACCGGCGCGGGCCTTGGCGGGCTTGCAGCGCTTGTGCTGGGCTCCAAGACCGGCCGTTCGGTGGTTGGTTCGGCGGCGGCGCTCGGTGGCCTCGCCCTGATCGGCGGGCTTGCCTACAAGGCCTACCAGAACCACCAGGCCGGTCAGAACGTCATGGGTGACGCCAGCACCCCCGCCCTGCCAGCCCCTGCCGGTTCCGGCTTCGAGCCTGAAGCCGCCAGCAATGAAACCGCGGTGCTGCTCATCCGCGCCATGATCGCAGGCGCGGCTTCCGATGGGCAAGTCGACGCAGCCGAACGCCAGTCGATCATCGGCGGCCTGACGGAAGCCGGGTTCGATCCCGCCGGCAACGCCTGGCTTGAAGGTGAAATGGCGAACCCAGCCTCGGTCGATGATCTGGCAGCAGGTGCGACAACGCCTGAACTGGCTGCGCAGGTCTACACGGCGGCTCGACTGGCCATCGAACCTGACACACAGGACGAGGTGGATTTCCTGGCCAATCTCGGGGGCGCCCTTGGGCTTGATCCGCATCTGGTCGGCCAGATCGACGATGCGGCCGCTGGCGTGAAGGCGTGATATTGCCACCAGCGGACCGGGCACTTGCCTGATCCGGAGGCCATGACAGGCGCATATCACCTTGAAGCCATGCACGCCGCGCAGTTGCATGGCTGACGAAACATCGACACAACGGAAGGGGCCGGGCTGAACGCGCGGCCCCTTTGCTGTCTGGTCAATCTTTCCGGCTTCACGTGTCACGCACCTCGCCAAGACGTCTGTTCGACTGGACCTTCTGGCTGATCCTCGGCCTGACCTCCCTGTCCTTGTGGATTGTCTGGCAGCGTGACGGTGCTGGTGTCGTCCGCCAGATTTTCACCGATGACCTATGGCTGCTGGCCGAGATCCTTCCCAAGGTCATTGCTGGCACCCTGATCGGCGAATTGATCAGGCGGCTTGTCCCGCGTGAGGTCATCGTGCGCTGGCTGGGGGCAGGTTCGGGCTGGCGCGGCCTCGTCATCGCCGCTTTCGTCGGTTTCCTGTTTCCGGCCGGTCCGTTCACGGTGTTTCCGCTGGCAGCGAGCCTGCTCGTGGCTGGCGCGGACAGGGGCGCTGCCGTCGCCTTCATCACCGGCTGGCTGCTCATCGGGCTGAACCGGATGCTGATCTGGGAACTGCCATTCTTCGGCTTCGATGTGGTGGCCTTGCGCATCATGGTCTCATGGTGGATGCCTGTGGCTGCAGGCTGGCTGGCGCGGCTGGTGCCTGTGGGGCTGGCTGATCCAGCCGAGACAACCCAGCAACCGCCCTCTGACGCAGGCAAAGTCTGATGGTGCTGCTTGCGCTGACCGTGATCCTTTACGCGATTGTCGCAGCGCTCCTGATGAGCGCATGGCGGCGGCATGACGGGACACTCCAACTTTCCCTGACAGCCGCCACGCGGGAAGTCATGCATCTGCTGCCGCGCCTCGCGCTCGGTGTGATCGGCTCCGGCTTCATGGCCAAGGCCTTGCCCCAAGACCAGATTGTCGGCTGGTTTGGCTCAGGATCGGGCTTGCTCGGCGTCACGCTTGCCGCCATGGCCGGAGCCTTGACCCCTGGCGGCCCTGTCGTCGGGTTTGCCATGGGAGCCGCAGCGCTCAAGGCCGGCGCAGGCCTGCCTCAGGTCATGGCCTTTGTCACGGGCTGGTCGCTTTACACGCTCAACCGCATGCTGATCTGGGAGCTTCCCTTCATGCCGCCCTGGCTGGTGAAGGTGCGGCTCCTCGTGAGCCTGCCCTTCCCGTTCATCACGGCCGGGCTTGTCGCTGCTGTGCTCAGCTGGCCTGGATTATGGATGATCACGCTGAAATAACAGCACCGGTCGCCGTTTTTGTCGTCCGCACACCAAGGCAGCTCTTTCAATGGCGGCCCTGGCTCACGACATGTGCATCGATCAACCCGTCACCCGTTCAGGAGTTTGCCACCATGTCCACGCTCGACCCGATGACAATGACCGAGCTTGAGGCCGCCGCATTCCGCCGCCTGGTTCAGCATCTGCGCGACCGGCCCGATGTCCAGAACATCGACATGATGAACCTGGCCGGCTTCTGCCGGAACTGCCTGTCGAACTGGCTCAAGGACGCCGCGGAAGCCAAGGGTGTCGCACTCGGCAAGGAGGAAAGCCGCGAACATGTCTATGGCATGAGCTATGACGCCTGGAAGAACCTGCACCAGACCGAGGCCAACGAAGCGCAGAAAGCGGCTTTTGAAAGCAAGCCGCCATCTCACTGATGAGCCGTCCATCAACTTGCAGCGGCATGCTCAAATCGCTTGACGGGCACGAGCTGCCGCCGCATGTGCGACAGCCACAACAGGAAACATCACCATGTCAGACGCCATCCAGGGCGACCAGCTCAAATCCATCGTCCAGCGCATCGAGCGTCTGGAGGAGGAGAAGAAGACCATCTCCGATGACATCAAGGAGGTTTATTCCGAAGCCAAGGCCAATGGCTACGATGTCAAGGTCCTGCGCAAGGTCATCTCGATCAGGAAGCGCGATCTGCGCGAGCGCCGCGAGGAAGAGGCCATCCTCGATCTGTACCTGCAGGCTGTGGGCGAAAGCGTCTGAGCTGATTGTCGGACCGGTCGACTGTTTCTCAGCGGCTGGTGAAGGTCGTCGGCAAGGGACCGACGGCAGGGCCTGAAAAGCGGTCCGAGCGGGTGTCGTTTGGCTCCCGCTGCGTGAAGCCAAGCGCAGCCGCCGGGCCAGTGTCGACACCGACCTGACCGGACTGGGGTTGCTGCGCTCTCGCCCGTGCCGTTGTCACGCGGGTTGAGGGGGTCGGAAGAGCACCCGTCGCAGCAGTAGCAAACAGGTTGTCGAGAGCTGCGCGATCAGTGCTGGGTAAGGCAGATGGCGCTGCACCCTGAAACAGGGGCGTAGATGCGCTGGGATTTGCAGCAGGAGCAGCGCGGACAGCTGTACTGACAAGACCCGAGACGGGCACTGCAACAGCGAGCCGCTGCGATGGTCCTTGCGGGCGTTCAGGCGGCAGCGGATGGCTGATCGTCACGAGCTTTCCGGGCAGGTCGCGCGGCAAAGGCGCAGCACCCGTGTTGGCAGGCGCATCGGCTGAAGATTGTCCGGCAAGCGCGGGAGCCAGCGCCATCTGCACGGCATCGGGGCGACGCGGCGGCAAAGGTGCCAAGACAGAGCGCAGCAATGCGGTGCCGGCGGTTGAAGGCGGGGCCGCAGCTTCAACCTGTGCGGCGGCATCGGACTGCACGCCAGATGGGCCTTGGCTCCAGTTCAGGCGCTGTCCGGTTGAGCCGGGCTGCACGGAGGCCAGCTGCACCGGGGCAAGGTTGGCCGGGCGCGCTGTCGGGAACGGAGCCTGGACAAAACGCGGCTGATTGATCGGGGGCAGCGCAATCGCGGCCTGCACGGGAGCGCTTTCTGCAGCCTTGGCCGGAGTCTCGGCTTCTTCAGCCTTCGGCAGAGCTGCAACCTGCTGGTTGGCTGCGCGGCGGCCACGCACGGCGGAGCGCTGGTCTGGCACAGGAGCGGCAGCGATCTGGACCTGCTCGGTCCCATAACGGTCTGAGCCATCGCCACTGGCTGGCGCATAAGCGAGAGTAGGCGATATGGAGCGCGATGCTGCGCGCCCACGGCCGGGGCGGCTTTCATCTTCCTCGTTCCAGCCGAACAAGGAGGCCCAAAGGCTCTTGCGCGAACCCTGCATGATCGCGCCTTCATCGAAATCACCCGATTCGAAACCACCGACGCTGCCACCGCGGGCAATGATCACGGCTTTGGCGGTCTCATAGCCTTCGAGAGGCTTGCCGTCTGCTGCAATGTGGACGGTGTTGCCATCCGGAAACAGCCGCGCCAACTGGTCCCTTGTCATGCGCGGCCACGACCGCACGCTGCCGACATCAAGATGGATGAACGGCGTGTAGGCGCTTGGATAATAACCCACGCCGCCGCGCTGCATTTTCATGCCGATGTTGCGCACCTGTGCTGGCGAGACGTCGGGAAGGTAGAAATCCATTGCCTTGCCCATGGTGTGCTGGCTGTGCTTGGCCACACCGCGCGAACGGCGCCTCAGCATCGAGTTGGTCTGCGGCGAGCGGTAGGCCGAAACGACATGAAACGGGCTGCTGGACCCGGCCTCCCGTTGAACCTCCCAGGCGATGTCGAACAGGCGAGGGTCCATCTTGATCGGCTCATCCAGCCGCCAGTCCCGCAAGGCCCAGTTGAGCTTGTCGAGCGCCTCTCCGACATAGCGGCCATCTCGCCGGAACGTGACAGTGGTCAGCTCCTTGGTGTGCATGTGCTGGATGCTGATGCTGCGCGTGTCGCCATTGGCAACGGCATTCTGGGTTGTGCGGGACCCGACCACGAGCGCACAGGCGGATAGGGCCGCAACCTGCAGCACCCGGAGCACACGCCTGCCGACAAAGCCGAACACCCGTGGTTCAGCGCAGCTTACATGATCCTTCGTGGACGTCAGAACTGTCACGCGCAACCAATCATGTAGAGCCGACATGCGCCGACATTAACCGCAATCCCGGTGCGTGACCATTGCCCAACATGGTTAACCAAATATTGATGGATGATCACTGGACACCGGCTCCGGACGAAGAACCTGTGGTTAGGCTGCAATCATGGCAAAACCGTGCAATCTCAAGCATCTGAAATATGCCATCACAACCCCAGCGCCTCGCGCGTGCGGCGGTGAAAGCCATAGATGTCCTCGTGTGTTCTCAACTCACCTGCAGATGTCACTGTCGTGGTCATGTAGGTGATGTGAATGGGCAGCTTGCGTGACAGTTTGATGGTCCGTTCGCCAGCCCCGACAAGAGACGACAGGCGCCGTTCCGACCAGCCGCCCTCGGTGCCGCCCAGCACCAGTTCGGCAAGCTTCAAGGGCCGCTCGACACGCACGCAACCAGACGAATAGGCCCTGCGGACCGAGGCAAACAGGCTGCGCGAGGGGGTGTCATGCAGATAGACCGCGTGATCGTTCGGGAACATGAACTTGATGTTGCCCAGCGCGTTGGTTGGCCCCGGAGGCTGGCGCAACGTGATCTGGTTGCCGCGCCGGATCACCTGCAGCCCGCGCCGCTCGGCATAGCCGGGATCAGCTGCAAGCTTGGGCAGGTAATCCTGCTTGAGAATCGTGGGAGGCACCGTCCAGGACGGATTGAGCACCAGATGGTCCATCATGTCCGAGAAGATGGGCGTTGGCCGTTCTGATTTGCCCACAACGACGCGCGCCTCGTGGACGACCGAACCTGCCTCGACTTTCCTGACCATGTATTCAGGCACGTTCACGATCAGATGGTCTTCGCCAAGGTCGGCCGGGAGCCAGCGCCAACGTTCCATGTTGGCAATGATGTCGGCCTCCAGACCGGAAGCCGCCGTGCCGTTGAGCGCCGCCTGGGTTCCGCGTGTCAGGATGCCGTTGACGGGCAGGCCATTCTCACGCTGAAAGCCCGCCACCACGACCGAAAGCGACCTGTCATAGATCTGGCCGTCTGCAAGACCGTTCCCGGTGCCCAGGCCAAAGCGCGAGCGCAGCAACTGGATGCGGTCATCCCGCATGCCGACACGCAGGACAGGTCCGGGCGGAATGCGCAGCAGCGGTTCCGACATCGGTTGCCGCACAGCCTTCAGGTCCGCAAGCTTGGTCCTGAGTGCCAGGTAACCGGGTTGTGCGGGCTGATATGCGGCCAGTGTCTTCGCAGGGTCGACACTCACGGCCAGGGCCGCCAACACGTCGGAAGCTGAAGGCAGGTTGAGCTTCGGCGTGATCAAGGCCGACAGACGGCGGGGATCAATCCGTGCCCCGCGCGCATCACGGGCATATTGAACGGCGCGAACCGAGAGCATGATCTCGGCCTCGGCAGGACCGGAAAGGCCGCTGCCCATGTTGGGCAAGGCATAATCAGTTGCGCGCAAGCCGTCATCCCCGGCTTTGGCGAGTTGTGAGGCAACCTGGTGTCCCGCAAGGGTCAGGTGCTCGCCCTCGTGCCATAGGGGCTTGTGATCACGCTGTGCATAGAATTCCACGATCGCATCTGCCTCGCGCGCAGCAAGCCGGGGCAGTTTGAGCCCGTCAGCCAGCCGCCCGGCCAGCACAGCTGCCAGATCAACCGTGCCAGGGATCGCAATCGAGGGAATCGCAATCGAGGGAATCTCAATCGCAGGAATCTCAATCGGAAGAACTGCCATCACAGGGGGCGCGGCAACCGGATCCGCCATGCCCGTGGCAGGCGCAACGGCGGCAATCCGAGAAGGTGCTCCGGCAATGTCCGACACATCGACTGCTGCAGCCTCCGGTGGCGGGGGCAGGCTTGCAACCGTGTCCCTTGCAACCATGTCAGCTGCCTGGGGGGGCACATCGTCTTTTGCAGCCATGTCGACAGGGGCGTGAAATGGCTCCGCGACGAGAACCGCAGCTGTGCCAGAGCCAGCGACAGGCTCCCCTGCGCCGCTCTCGGCAGACAACCGTGTCGGAGTTGCCGCTTCAGGCTCTATGTCGAGAATGACGAGGGCTGGCTCCGGCAGCGCAGGCAAAAGCGGGGAGATGTCCAGCTCTGCGGCGATGTCCTCGGGCGTAATGACGACCTCGGCAGCTTCGGGCAAAGGCGGCAGGACGATGAATAGGGTCGCCTCCGGCAAGGGTGGCGGAACAACAAGGCTGTCCGAATACACTGGACCCACAAGACACAAAGCCAACACCGACGCAGACAAGGTCGCGCGCCTCAAGGCCATGTTGATTCTCCAGAAAGATGTTCGGTTATGAGATGTTGTGCGGCGCTGTTTTGCATTTCACAAGCACATTCGTGCAACACCCCGCCTAGAAAGCAGCAGATCATCGGAGATTGTGCCGCTCTCGTGGAATCTGGCCGCCATCAGGCGGCAACTTCGTCCGCGAGATCGCCTTCAGTTCCGTCATCAAGGCCATAATCCTTGAGTTTGCGATAAAGTGTCGAGCGGCCGATCCCGAGTTTGCGCGACACCTCAGACATGTGCCCGCGATAATGCTGGAGCGCGAACTTGATGATGTCACGCTCCAGATCATCCATGCGGCGCATGTCCGAGCCTTCCGTCAGCTCGATGGCATTGGGATCCCTGACCGGCACCTGGATGATGCGAGGCGGCTCGATGCCGCCCGATGTCACGGCATAGGGCAGGGGTGCGGGCGGGATGCGGACGTCGAAACCATCGACCTGCGCCGCGATCTGCGGGAACTCGGCCACGGTCAGTTCATCGGCGTCGCACAGGACAACCGCACGAAAGAGAGCGTTTTCGAGCTGGCGCACATTGCCCGGCCAGTCATAGCGCTGGAGAAGGGCTGCCGCCTCGGCAGACATGCCGCGGATGCGCTTGCCCTCTTCGGCGGCAAAGCGGGCCACGAACGACTTCGCAAGGTCCGGCACATCCTCGCGCCGTGAGCGCAAGGCCGGCAGCATGATGGGAAACACGTTGAGGCGGTAATAGAGATCCTCACGAAACTGGCCCTGCTTGACCTGGTCGAGCAGGCTCTTGTTGGTGGCCGAAATCAGCCTGATGTCGACGCGGACGGACTTTCGCCCGCCGACGGGGTCCACCTCGCCCTCCTGGATGGCCCGCAGCAGCTTGACCTGCGCATCGAGCGGCAATTCGCCGATCTCGTCCAGAAACAGCGTGCCGCCGCTGGCCTCGACGAACTTGCCGACATGCTTTTCGGTGGCGCCGGTGAAAGCACCCTTCTCGTGTCCAAACAGGATCGATTCAACAAGGTTGTCAGGACTGGCGCCGCAGTTGACCGTGACGAACGGCTTGCCGCGCCGGTCGCTGGAACCCTGGATGGCCCGCGCCAGAACCTCCTTGCCGACGCCTGATTCGCCTTCGATCAGGATTGGAATGTTCGATTTCGCGGCCCGCTCCGACAGACGGACAACACGTGCCATCTCGGGGCTGCGCGTGCTGAGATCGTGAAATCCCAGAGTGCCTGAGGCACGGCGTTTCATGCGCCGGATTTCGTTTTCAAGTGCGCCGACTCTCAAAGCGTTCTTGATCGAGACATGCAGCCGCTCGGCACCGACCGGCTTAACAACGAAGTCACTGGCCCCTGCCCTCATGGCAGCCACGACGGTTTCGATCGACGAATGGGCGGTCTGGACGATGACGGGCTTCTCGAGCCCCTTGTCCTTGAGTGCGGCGAGCACGCCCATCCCGTCGATGTCAGGCATCACCAGATCAAGAATGACAAGGTCGACCTCCTCACCCTCCATGCCGGTGAGAAGCCTGACCGCGACGGTGCCACTGTCAGCCGTCCGGGTCTCATAGCCGAAACGGCGCACCATCGCCTCCAGCAGGCGGCGCTGGACAGGATCGTCATCAACAATCAGAACGGTGGTGGTCATGTGCAATCCGGATCAGGAGCAAGATAAAAAGTCACGAGAGGTGAATCGCTGTGTCGTTCTGGGTCACTGTCAGCCAGAAGGGTTAAGCGGCACTTAAATCGTGGCGATTGTCCCCCGCGACACGGCTAGCAGTTGAATGCTTCCGGCAGAACGCACATATCATATGGCAACGATGGTTTTGCGCCTGCGTTTCGCCGGTCAAGGGTCTCCAAGGGTCTCATTGCATGTTTTGGCTGCCAGCAAGTGCTCACCGACGTTTCTCCACTCCAGCCGTCTTTTCGCCAGCGCAGGCTGCCTCGCGCAGGGCCCAGCGCGAGGCAGGACTTGGCAACCTTCCCGAATGGGATCTGACCCATCTTTATGCGTCCATGGATGCGCCCGCCTTCCATGCTGACATGGTGCGCATTGCCGGTCTGGCACCTGAATTCGCAGAGCGCTACAAGGGCAGTCTTTCCGCTATGGCAGCTGCACCCGATGCGTCCGTTGCCTTGCATCAGGCCATCACCGCCTATGAAGGCCTCGATGACCTGATGGGCCGGATCATGTCCTATGCAGGACTGGTCTATTCCGGCGATACGACCGACCCGCAGCGCGCCAAATTCTATGGCGACACCCAGGAGCGCATCACGGCGGCCTCCACCAACCTGCTGTTCTTCACCCTCGAACTCAACCGCATACCTGACGTGGCGCTGGATGCGGCAGCCGCTTCGCCGCCACTGAGCCATTACAAGCCGTGGCTCGACGACATCAGGAAGGAAAAGCCGCATCAGCTCGAGGACCGGCTCGAACAGCTGTTTCACGAAAAATCCGTGACCGGGCGTGCCGCCTGGAACCGCCTGTTCGACGAGACCATCGCCTCGCTGCGTTTCAAGGTCGGTGACCAGGAACTGACGCTGGAACCAACACTCAACAAGCTGCAGGACACCGACCAGAAGGTGCGAAAAGCGGGAGCGGAGGCCCTGGCCAACGTCTTCAGCCAACACATGCGGACCTTCGCGCTGATTACCAACACCCTGGCCAAGGACAAGGACATCCAGGACAGCTGGCGCGGTTTCACCGACGTGGCCCAGTCGCGCCATCTGGCCAACCGTGTGGAGCCAGAGGTCGTGGATGCGCTGGTCAGCGCCGTGCGCACTGCCTATCCACGCCTCTCGCACCGCTACTATGCGCTGAAAGCCAAGTGGTTCGGCAGGACCGAACTCAATTTCTGGGATCGCAACGCGCCTTTGCCCAAGGTCGAGCAGCGCACGATACCGTGGGAGGAGGCGCGCGACACTGTGCTGGGCGCCTACAACACCTTCTCGCCGAAAATGGCCGGCATCGCCCGGCGCTTTTTCGATGAGCACTGGATCGACGCGCCGGTTCGCCCCGGCAAGGCACCTGGCGCGTTCGCCCACCCCACCGTGCCCTCCTCGCACCCATATGTGCTGGTGAACTACCAGGGCAAGCCGCGCGATGTGATGACGCTGGCCCATGAGCTTGGCCATGGCGTGCATCAGGTGCTGGCCTCGCCCAATGGGGCCTTGATGGCACCCACACCACTGACGCTGGCCGAGACTGCATCGGTCTTTGGCGAGATGCTGACCTTCCGCCGCCTGCTCGACGCCACGACGAACCAGACCCAGCGCAAGGCCATGCTGGCCAGCAAGGTCGAGGACATGATCAACACGGTGGTGCGCCAGATCGCCTTCTATTCCTTCGAGCGCAAGCTGCACGAAGAGCGCAAGAAGGGCGAGCTGACGGCCGAGGCTATCAGCGATCTGTGGATGTCGGTGCAGGCGGAAAGCCTTGGACATGCCATCAAGCTCGGGCCAGGCTACGAGACCTACTGGACCTACATTCCGCACTTCATCCATTCGCCGTTCTATGTCTATGCCTACGCCTTCGGTGACTGCCTCGTGAATTCGCTCTACGGCGTCTATGAACATTCCGCTGACGGATTTCAGGACCGTTATTTTGCGCTGCTCGCCGCTGGCGGG
>JANMIB010000100.1:0-1695 GCA_031375605.1 Allobosea sp.
TGAACAATGGCAGCGGCACATCGCGCCGGTCCGAACATTCCTACGGCAACGCACTCGACATCTTCGCCTTCCGCACCAGCGACGGACGCGAAATCACTGTCCGGCAAGGTTGGAACGGCTCCCCGCAGGAGCAGGACTTCCTGCGCGAAGTCTTTGTCGGAGCCTGCGAGCATTTCAAGACCGTGCTCGGACCCGGCGCGGACATGTTCCACTACGACCATTTCCATGTTGATCTGGCCCGCCACAATGGCGGCCGTGCCATCTGCCGCCCGATCATCAAGTACACGCCGCGCCGCGACCTGCCGCCGCCGGACCCGGCCCGCGGCTGGTCTGCGCTTGATCCTGATCGCCAGGCCCCGTTCTCGGTCTCTCCAAGCCGCACGGCGCGAGCCTCATCCCTTGCCAGCCCGGCGGCGACAGGTGGCCCCATCCGCCTGCCCGGTTCGGTCGCAGGCTCAGAAGAAGTCGTGGTCGGCGATGTCGAAGGCGAGATGATCGACCCTGAAAACGACCCGTTTGCGCTGGAAGACCCCAACAAGCCAGCCCGCACGCAGACAGCACCTGCGCAAGCTAGGCCTGGTCAGGCTTCAGGCAGTTCCATGCCTGTCGCACCTGCCAACCAGAGCTACCGCTGGGATGCAGGCCCACCGCCTGCGCGGCAGGCCCCACCAGCCGGAGCAGCCGACCGCGCCTGGCCGCCACGCTTCTGACAAGACGAAATGCTTTTTCTTTCAAAGACAGCGCAAGTCCCGCGATCCTCATCCTGCGCCCGTCGAAGGACAAGCTTCAGCTTGCACGTCGTTCTGAAGCTCCTCCTTCGACGGGCTCAGGATGAGGAACGTGAAGCGACAGGCTGGCTTGTCTGCCGCCCTTCACCCCGTCACGATGTCAGGCGTGCGCCACGCCAGATGCTGCCCTGAATCCACCGCGAGCATCTGGCCTGTGATGCTGCGCGCCGTGGCAAGATAGAGCACCGCGTCGGCAATTTCCTCCGGCGCGATGGTGTGCCCCAGAAGCGTGCCTGCAGCCTCTTGCTGGAACAGCGCTTCACCATCATGCACATTGGCCATGGTTGGCCCAGGCCCGACGCCATTGACGCGGATGCGCGGTGCAAGGGCCTGCGCCATGGTCTGCGTGGCCGCCCACATGGCCGCTTTCGAGAGCGTGTAGGAATAAAATTCAGGTGTCAGCTTCCACACACGCTGGTCGAGGATGTTGACGATGGCCCCTTCCATGCCGTCTGGCAGGGCAGTTGCCATAAGTCCGGCCAGCACGGAAGGAGCGCGGATATTGACAGAGAACTGCCGGTTCCAGGTTGGCACATCAATGCTGGTGATGCTGTCCTTGGCGAACATCGATGCGTTGTTGACCAGCAGCGTCACCGGCCCGAGCTGCGCCTGCGCCGCCGGGATGATCGCCTCGACCGAAACAGGATCGACCAGATCGGCAGAGATCACCACGGCGTGCCCGCCAGCCGCCATGATCTCCTGCGCCAGCTGTTCCGCCTCATCCACTGATGTGTTGCAGTGGATGGCGAGCGCATATCCGGCCCCGGCCAGCTTCAGCGAGATGGCGCGGCCCACACGCCTTGCGCCGCCGGTGACAAGCGCAACCTTGTGATCAGTCATTTTTTCGACCACGCCGCTTAAAGCGCCGCTCCCAGTATTTTGCTGCCCGCAGATAGCGGTAGAAGGC
>JANMIB010000119.1:0-3033 GCA_031375605.1 Allobosea sp.
GGACCGTAGCGCGCGACCAGCTCCGCCAGGCGGCTCGAACCAACCTTGAGCGCCGACGCTTGCGCCTTGATGTCCCCGATGCGCTGGTCGGCAATGCGGATATTGCTGCAGATGATCGCAAAAATCTCGCGGTCCATCACCCCGCGCTTGAACAGCTTCACCGGCGGCAGACGCAAACCCTCCTGCTCCACCTCTGTGGCCTTGGCCGAGAACCCGCCAGGCACCATCCCGCCGATATCAGGCCAATGCCCTGTGTTCTGCAACCAGCAGAACAGCTCGCCATTCGCATAGAACGGCATGGCGAAGCGCACATCCATCAGGTGCGTGCCACCAAGGTAAGGATCATTGACGATGTAGATGTCGTCCGGCTCAGGCGCGGCGACGTGGCCCTCGCGGATCAGGCGGATGATCTCGGCCGTGGAATACTGCATCGTGCCGACGAACACCGGCAGACCGAATTCACCCTGCGCAATGAGTGCGCCATCATCCGTTGCATAGATGCCGGAAGAACGGTCATCCGCCTCCGCGATCACCGGCGAAAAAGCCGACCGCGTGAAGGCGATGTCCATCTCGTTGCAGACCTGGCTCAGACCAGCCTGGATGACGGCAATGGTGAGCGCGTCGGGGCTCATGGCCTGAACCTTCCAGTGGTGTCATCCCCGGCGCGCCGACGGCGCGGGAAGGGGATCCACTCACCTGACCAGTGGATCCCCTTCCCGGTGCTGACGCACCGCCGGGGATGACACCGAATGTTGTGCCGAAAAACGGAGATCATGCCGCCCCCGCCACGATCCGCAAGTTCCCGATCTCGTCGACCCGCGCCTTCCAGCCAGGTTCGATGATCGTTGTCGCATCAATTTGCTGGACAACGGCAGGCCCGACAAGCAGCGCGCCAAGCGGCAGCATCTCGCGCTGATACACCTTGGCATCATGCCATAGCCCATCGGCAAAAACTGGGCGCTGGCCAACGACAGCCTCAGCCATGTTCATTTTGCGCCCTGCCGGATCAATCAGGCTGGCCAGCGGCAACGCGCGGCGTTTGCCGATCACGGAGGTGACAAGGTTGACCAGCACCGCCCGGATTTCCGGCAACTCCACCTGAAAGCGTTTGAAGTAAGCAGTCTCGAACAGAGCCTGTAAAGCCTCGCGGCTGACATCAGCGCTCGGCAAGGCCACGCGGATCAGATGCGTCTGCCCACGAAACTGCATGTCAGCCCCGTGCAGCATCACCGTCTCGACGATTTCGTCCTGCTCATCGGCGTTGATCGCCAGCCCCTGCGCTTTCTGCGCGGCCAGCAGGGATGCGACCTGGCCCATGTCAGCCTGATCGAGGCCCACATTCAGCGTCTGCACGAAATCTTGCCGAAGGTCAGCCACAAGGCAACCCAGCGCATTGGTCAGCCCCGGCCTTGCAGGCACCAGCACCTCGGCCAGCCCAAGTTCACGCGCCAGCGCCACGGCATGCAATGGCCCCGCCCCGCCAAACGCGAACAGTACAAAATCCCGCGGATCATGCCCGCGTGAGAGCGAAACCATGCGGATCGCGCCAGCCATGTGCATGTTGCCAAGTGTCAGCACCGCAGAGGCCGCCGCCTCGATGCTGAGCCCGAGCGGCGCGGCCAGCTTTGCCTCGACGATGGCGCGCACGTGCGCGACCGTGACGGGGTTCTTGACCGCCAAGAGCTTGCCCGGATCAAGCCGCCCCAGCACCAGATTGGCATCGGTGATGGTCACATCCGCTCCGCCGCGCCCGTAGCAGATCGGCCCCGGCTCCGAGCCTGCCGAGTGTGGGCCGACGGTCAGCATGCCGGCGGCGTTCAACGAGGCAATCGAGCCGCCGCCAGCGCCCACCGTGCGCACATCGACCATGGGCACATGGATCGGCAGGCCATAGGCAATGGTGAGTTCCGCCGAGACTTCCGGCACGCCGCCATGGATCAGCGCCACGTCAGTCGATGTGCCGCCCATGTCATAGGTGATGGCGTTGGCGAGGCCCGATTGCTCCAGCGTGGAGGCCGCCGCCATCACGCCAGAAGCCGGGCCGCTCATCACGGTCTTGGCCGCATCGCGCGCCACCAGCCGGGCGGAAACCGTGCCGCCATTGCCGTTCATGACCAGCAGATCGCGTCTGAAGCCGCGCGTTTCAAGCTCGCCCTGCAAGCGGCGGATGTAGCGATCAAGGATCGGCTGCACAGCTGCGTTGACGCTCGCCGTCGTGCCGCGCTCGTATTCGCGGTATTCGGAGAGCAACGCATGGCCAAGCGTGATGTAGCCATTCGGCCAGATCTCGCGCGCAATTTCGCCAGCGCGCAACTCATGCACAGGGTTGGCATAGGCATGCAGGAAATGGATCACCAGCGCCTCGCAGCCATCAGCGATCAGCTTGCGCGCGGCGGCGCGGACGGCATCCTCGTCCAGCGCCGTCACCACATGCCCGCGCGCATCCATCCGCTCGGAGATTTCAATGCGCAGCTCGCGCGGGATCAACGGTTCGAAGGTGCCGAACATGCCATAGGGCTTGGGCCGCGTGCGGCGGCCCAGTTCCAGCGTGTCGCGAAACCCCATGGTGGTGATAAGGCCCACGCGTGCCAGCTTGCGCTCCAGCACGGCATTGGTGGTGGCGGTGGTGCCATGGATGATCAGGTCAAGCTCGGCAGGCGAAACGCCGGTGGCTTCGATGGCCGCGATCACGCCATGCGCTTGGTTGCCGGCAGTGGTCGGGATTTTCGCCAGCTTGATGACACCCGCCCCACCCGCCTCAGCTTCGTAAAGCAAAAGGTCAGTGAACGTGCCCCCCACATCAATGCCAGCCACACGGCGCAATCAGCAAACCCCTCATTCGCGTGAAATCATTTGTGCACGAATGAGTTTGGCGGGCAAGATGATTGCGACCCGTCATTGCGAGCGCAGCGAAGCAATACAGCTTCGGTGCCCAGCAAATCTGGATTGCTTAGCTGCGCTAGCAATGACGGGTCGCAATCATCTTGCCCGCCAAACTCATTCGTGCACAAAAGATTTAACGCGAAGGAGGGG
>JANMIB010000127.1:0-8118 GCA_031375605.1 Allobosea sp.
GATCAAACTCTCAAGTTGGAGAGATTTGATAATGGCTGGTCACTGCGTATTTGACGGAGTTCACATCGATTGCTTGCGCAATCAAATAGTGAGCTCTGAAACGCAAGACCGCCAATGTCTCATCTGTGACCGACCCGAAGGCCAGTCCGCAAGAACATCGCCGTCCACGTTTCTCTTTCTGTCTGCACTTGTCAAAGAGCGACGCTTCAGGGACAACTTTTGTCAGGTCCCGAAAGTGATTCGGGTTGAACAATCGTTTCTCTAGAGAAGCGTTGTCGCGGCGTCGCCGTGTGGCGTTGCCGTCGGTGTGGAGCGGATATAGTCGGCGGCGGGCTTTGGTGTCAACACCCATTTTCAAAGTTTTTTGCCGATTTCGCTTTTTTCTGAACCGAAGCCTCCGGGCAAACCCGCTGCTGATGTCGGAAACCGGCTCATCACGCCACTATTTTGCCTGAAATCACTGTTTTGAAGCCAAGGGCACCGCTTATCACCATGCCAGCTGGAATCGACATTTTTCGTGGGCTGCCGTTCAGAGCCTTGATCTAGAGGTTAGACATGGCACTCCATGTTAGCGTATCGAGGATATGCGTTCTCAAAAGCGGAGCGGAAAGACAGTGTGAGCAAATGCGGGCACCGGTTTTGTGCACGGACAATGCTTCCATTCATTGTGATCGCTCGTCTATCCGCATTGGGATGAAATCCATCTTGTTGCGGGATGAGCCTGAGGGGCCGGTTTTCGTCATGCACATCCTGCTGCCATGAACCAACACGCCAGTTCGCCTGCCGGTTCGTCCGCAGTGCCGCTTTCGGCTGCATCAGCATTGGCACCTGTGCTTGGGCCCATGTCTGCTGGTCAGCGCAGGTCAGCATCTTCATCGGCGGCTGGTGCGTTCGGGCTCGGGGACGAACCTGCCATGATGCTGTCCGGCGCAGCGCATCCTGCAACCGAGCGTCATGGCTTCTCCTATCGCTGGCTGCTGGCAAGCCTTCTTGTGGGCGTCTGCGGCAGTGCGCTGCTCAGTGCGGCAATCTATGTGGCCGTCCAGGGTGACACGTCATTTGCGGAAATCCCGGAACTGGCGCAGCCATCGAACACGGTGGGGTCAGAACAGACTGCCCCATCCGCCAGAAAGGCGGACAAGCTGGTACAGCAAGCCGCGCTGCCCAGTGCGCGCCAGTTGATACGTGCGCCGTTCACACAGCGTGTTGGTGAGCGCGAGGTGATCAGGAACAGGCCCTTCATCCGGCTCGCCGCAGGTTTGTCACTGACAGCCGGCACCTACAGCGCCGACATTCCGCCTTTCAATCCGCTCAGGCTGTTTTCGGAAGGTGGCCCCAACGTTGAGAGAAGCGTTGAACAGCTGACCGATGTTCCAGATGCGGATGTCTCACTGATCAAGCGTGATCTGGGTCCGCTCGTCTTTGCTGATCAGGCCGGCGGATTGTCGGATGCGGATGTGATCGCACAGCTTGAAGAAGAGAAGGCCAATCAGGCCGCGGCTGGACGCAGGGCGGTCTTGCCGATCCCGCCGCAGCTGATGCTCAGCCGCACGCTCCGCACGCCAGGTGAGACACCGCAAGGCCCGCTGGCCTACGCGCCGGCCACCAACACCAGCTTCTCGAACATCGAAGTTCGCGTTGTGCCGGAAAATGTCACGGAACTGGCCAAGACCCGTCCGAACGCAACCCGTGATGTCCCAGTCGAGGAGCGCGTGTTGCTCATCCGCCGGGGTGAAACACTTGAAGGCGTGCTGCGCGCGGCGGGCGCCACAGTTGAACAGCTCAGGACACTCGTGACGGCTTTCGGCGGAAAGGCCAGGGTGCAGGCCCTGCCCGAAGGCCAGGTCATCCAGATGATGACACTCGCACCGACCAGACCGGGTGAACCACGCCAGATTGTCCGTGTCTCGCTTGTCAGCGAAGGCCGTGTTGACCTGATGGTCGCCCTCAACGACCGCGGGGCCTTCGTGCCGGTGCAGATCGTGCGTGAGGATGAAGAACCGAAACCGCGCCGAGCCGTGCGGACAGCACGCGGATCAGCGACAGAGAACGACGAGGACGATACCGAAAACGAAGGCACGGGAGCGCGTCTGTATGACAGCCTTTACGAGACAGCCCTGCGCTACGAGATGCCTCGACCGCTGATCGACGAAATGGTTCGCATCTTTGCCCATGATCTTGATTTCCAGCGCAGGGTGAACGGGGGCGACAATCTCGAGGTCATCTTCACGGACGAGGACGACGGCGAAGGCAGCCGCACCGAACTTCTGTTCGCCTCACTGTCGGTGGGGGGGGAAACCCGCCGTGTCTACCGGTTTCATGCACCTGATGATGGCATCGTCGATTTCTTCGACGAGGATGGCCGTTCATTGAAGAAGTTCCTGCTGCGCAAGCCGGTCGTGGGCGATGCAGAAATGCGCTCGGGCTTCGGGATGCGGTTTCACCCCGTGTTGCGCTATTCCAAGATGCACACGGGTGTTGACTGGGCCAATGGCCGCGTCGGAACGCCTATCCTCGCAGCCGGTCATGGCACGGTCATCAAGGCGGGCTGGGACTCAGGCTATGGACGCCGTGTCGAGATCCAGCATGCCAACGGCTATGTCACCACCTATTCGCACATGTCCACCTTCGGGCGCGGTGTCGAGGAAGGTGCCCGTGTGCGTCAGGGCCAGGTGCTGGGGGCTGTCGGCAACACAGGCCTGTCCACGGGGCCTCACCTGCATTACGAGGTCATCGTCAACGGCAACTTCGTCAATCCGATGAAAATCAGGCTCCCGCGTGGCCGCGAACTGGACGGCAGGGTTCTTGGTGAATTCCGGCGCCAGCGCGAGGCCATCGACGAACTGGTTGTGAAGGGTGGCGGCTCACGGGTTGTGGCACAACGAGACGTCAGGCAAAACTGATCCTGTCATCCTGATCGGTCATCGTCCCGCCTTGTCGTGGGTTCCTTTCAATAACGATGATCTTGTCCCGTGAACGAATGTATCTTGCCGAATGACTGCCCTTTTTCTGATCATCCTGCCTGTCTTTGTCTTGATCATGATCGGCTATGGGGGGCGTCGAACCCAGATCCTGAGCAACCGCACGGGCGATGGCCTGTCCGATTTCGTCTTCACATTGGCTGTTCCGTGCCTGCTGTTCAGGACACTTGCCAGGGCGGACATCCCCGCGGTCCAGCACTGGGGATACTGGATTGCTTATTTTGCCGGCGTTGCGATCTGCTGGGCCCTTGGCATGCTGATCGCCGCCCGCGTCTTTCAGCGCACAGGCCCTGCAGCCGTGACCTGCGGCTTTGCAGCGGCGCAGTCCAACACCGTGCTGGTTGGCATCCCCATCATCCTGAAAACCTTCGGGGAGGCCGGAGCCGTGCCGCTGGCCCTTCTGTTGGCCATCCACTTGCCCGTGACGATGACAACGGCAACATTGCTGGCCGAAGGACGAAACGCTTCCCCAAAACAGATCATGTCCAAGCTGATCTCCCACCCCATCATCCTTGGCATCCTTCTGGGCTCCGCCTTCAGACCCTTCGCGGCCATTGCCCCTGAGCCCGTGTGGACAGTGATCGACGCACTGGCCGGAACAGCTGTGCCCTGCGCACTGATCTGCCTGGGCATCGCCCTGTGCCGGTACGGGTTTGAAAGCGGGCTGAAACTGCCCCTGATCCTCAGTGCCCTCAAGCTGGGACTGCATCCCCTCATCGTGTTCGTGCTTGTCACCTTCGTGTTCACCATGCCGCCAGCGTGGTCAGGAGTGGCCGTCATGTTTGCGGCCTGTCCTTGCGGGATCAATGCCTACCTGTTTGCAGAGCGCTACAAGGACGGCATGGCGGAGGCCTCGACCACCATCGCCCTGTCAACGCTGCTGTCGGTCATCACCATGGTGATCTGGCTGGCAATTCTGGGTGTTCAGGCCTGATCGAACCCGAACCGCGACCTGATTGCCGCCGCCGTCTCGTTTTCAGCCCTGAGGTCTTCCAGCGCGCGTGAGCCGCGGCTCTTGGCGAGCTTCTCGTCCTGATCATCCAGAATCAGCCGATGAAACTGGTACTGTGGCGTTGGCAGCCCCAGAAGCGCCTGCAACAGCACATGGATCTCGGTCTGGTCCTCGAGGTCCTGCCCGCGCACGACATGCGTGACGCCCTGCAAGGCGTCGTCGACAACCACGGACAGATGATAGCTGGTCGGCGTCTCCTTGCGCGCCAGCACCACATCGCCCCAGCGCTCAGGATGCACGGCGATTTCCTCGGTCCGGCCATCAGGCCAGAAGCGGGTATAGCTCAGGGCTCGGTCAATCCTTGTCGTGATCTTCGCCATCGCCAGTGCCATGTCGAGCCGCGTCGCGGCCACGTCGCGGCGGGGTGGCTTGCCGCGGCAGGTACCAGGGTAAAGCAACGCCCCGTCGGGATTGCGCAATGGCGTGTCCGCCGCCGCAGTCTTGATGGCGTTGCGTGAACAACCGCAGGCATAGAGCAGCCCCATGCCGCCAAGCTCATCAAGTGCCGAGCGGTAATCAGTCATGTGCGCAGATTGCCGCCTGGCCTCCGGCGCAAATGCAATGCCCAGCCAGCGCAGGTCCTCAAGCATGGCAACCTCGAATTCAGCGGTGCACCGGACCGGATCGATGTCCTCGATGCGCAGCAGGAGCTGCCCCCCGAGCCGCCGCGCCTCTGCCTCGTTCTGCAATGCCGAAAAGGCATGGCCCAGATGCAGCCGCCCATTGGGGCTGGGTGCAAAGCGGAAAACGGGTGGCGGCATGGGCTCTGGTCTGTATGGGTGAACGTGTGAGACTGCGGCTTTGGCTATAGTGCATTGCGGGCAGACATGGGTATCGCTTTTGTGCAGGAGCAGTTCCCCAGGTCAAGACGATCCAACGAGACTAGCAGGATGACACGGCGCATCGAAAACGACAGCGACATCAGCGAGGGGCTCACATATCTTGCGCGGATCGAGCCGCGCTTTGGTCCCGTGATCGCGCAGGCTGGCCCTGTGCCGCTGCGCCGCACACAGGCAGGCTTTGAGGGCCTCTCCCGCACCATCGTCTCGCAACAGCTTTCTGTCGCATCGGCCCGTGCCATCTGGACACGCGTGACCGGGCGCTATCCGGCACTTTGCCATGACCATATTCTTGAAGCGACCGAAGCCGACCTGCGCGGATGTGGTCTCTCGGGGCCAAAAATCCGCACCCTGCGCGCTGTTGCGGAAGCGACCGCAGAAAAACGTCTGGATTTCGTGTTTCTCGAAAACGCCAGCCCCGAAGACGTTCACGCCATGATGACAGGGGTGAAGGGCATCGGGCCCTGGACGGCCGACATCTACCTGATGTTTCATCTTTGCCATGCCGACATCTTCGCGCCGGGTGATCTGGCATTACAGGAGGCCGTGCGCATCGGCTTTGGCCTCACCTCGCGCCCGACTGCCAAGGAACTGGCAGCCTTGGCCGAAACATGGACGCCGTGGCGAGCGGTGGCCGCTCGCCTGCTCTGGGCCTATTACAATACCGCCAAGACCCGCGAAGGGATCGCGGTGTGACCACAGCCTTCAATAGCTCTTTGCGGCCTGCGCATTTGCGCCACCCTTTGCGGCGGCAAGTTCTGCCTTGGCGGCACTCTTGAGCAGAACCTGATCTGTCGCGATGGACGACATGTGATACCCCCGCGCAATCATTTCGGCAGCACGCACGCCGGTCATCGAAAAACAGCTCGCGATCTTGCCATGCGCCTTGCAACGGTTGGCGACATGGGTCAGGGCCTTGTCGACATCGGGATGGAACTGGTCGACATGCGCGCCATTTGACAAGGCGATGGACAGGTCCGACGGCCCGACAAACACACCGTCAATGCCCGGCACACTCAGGATGTCATCCAGAATATCAAGTGCCTCGCGGGTTTCCACCATCGCAATCGCCAGCGTGATGTCGTTGGCGGCCTTGAGATAGTCCCCCATCTGTAGACCCGTGAGCCCTGTGGCACGGTATGGCCCCCAACTCCGCTCGCCCATGGGCGGATACTTGCAGTAGGCAGCTAGCTTTCTTGCGTCCTCGATCGTGTTGATCATCGGGGCCACGATGCCCACGGCCCCTGCATCAAGCATGCGTGACGCCATGGCAAAATCACCCACGGGAGGCCTCACGAAGGCCGTCTTGCCTGTCACCGCAGCAGCGCCAATGGCCAGAATCGCGGATTGTGTCGTGTGCAGGCCATGCTGCATGTCGATGACGGCGGTGTCGAACCCGTCACGCAGCAGGCTTTCGGTCACAAGCGGCTCTGCCAGACCCACGAACGCGGCATAAGCTGGCGTTCCGGCACGCAGCGATGCTGCAAAGGTTGTGAAGACATTTGGCATGGATTGTTTCCCTTGATCTGCTTTGTGCCATCAAATCAGGGGTGAGGCCAAAAGGAAACACCCGGCTTGGGGCCGGGCGTCATGCAGCATTGTCAGGGAGGGCCAGTCTGAGCGCTATCAGTCTCAGCGGCAATGCCTAACCCTTCGCCTTGATCTCGTCGATGGCGGTTGCCATGAGTTCGTCCATCGTGCGCCGAATCTGGTGGTCCGATTGCTCAACGCCGCCAGCGGCAAGATCAGCCTTGACCTTGCGCAGGACATCATCGTCGCCCGCTTCCTCGAAATCGGCCATCACGACAGATTTGGCATAGGCATCTGCATCAGGGCCGCTCTTGCCGAGTTTCTCCGCAGCCCAGAGGCCCAGGAGCTTGTTGCGGCGGGCTGTCGCCTTGAAGGCCAGCTCTTCGTCATGGGCAAACTTCTTCTCGAACGCGTCCTTGCGGTCATCCATGCCGGCCATGGTCAAACTCCTGAATGCAGAAAAGACTAAGGTCGCAGACCGCAGGGCCTGACCCGGATCTGCATATAGCGGTGGGGTTGCCGTTTCGCCAGCGGGGGATTGCGCGGCACCCGAAGATAAACGCCAAAACTTGCGCTCAGGCTGCGAAACCGCCATATGAACAGGAACGGTGGACAGGTCTTCCGGCCCGGCTCGCCAGGGAACGCCCATCACGAAGCGCCCATCACATGGATTTCCTCAAACCGCGGGTTATTCCGATGAATCGTCGCCGTCGCATCTACGAGGGCAAGGCCAAGGTCCTTTATGAAGGCCCCGAGCCAGGCACGCTGATCCAGCATTTCAAGGATGACGCCACCGCCTTCAATGCCCAGAAGCATGAAGTGATTGACGGCAAAGGTGTGCTGAACAACCGCATCAGCGAGTTCCTGTTCCAGAACCTCAACGACATGGGTGTTCCGACGCATTTCATCCGCAGGCTGAACATGCGCGAACAACTGATCCGCGAGGTCGAGATCATTCCGCTCGAGGTCGTGGTGCGGAACATCGCTGCCGGTTCATTGTCAAAGAAGCTTGGGATCGAAGAAGGCACGCAGCTGCCCCGCTCGATCATCGAATTTTACTACAAGAATGATGCGCTTGGTGATCCGATGGTGTCGGAAGAACACATCACGGCCTTCGGCTGGGCCACCCCCCAGGAGATCGACGACATCATGGCGCTGGCCATCCGCGTCAACGATTTCCTGTCCGGGCTGTTTCTGGGCGCAGGCATCCGCCTTGTCGATTTCAAGATCGAATGTGGCCGGTTGTGGGAGGGCGAATTGATGCGGATCGTCATCGCTGACGAAATCAGCCCGGATTCATGCCGCCTTTGGGACATCAAGACCAAGGACAAGATGGACAAGGACCGTTTCCGGCAGGATCTGGGTGGCCTCATCGAAGCCTACACCGAAGTTGCCCGCCGCCTCGGCATCATCGTCGAAGGCGAACGCCCGGTCACGAACGGACCGAAACTCGTGCAGTGACCGTGCTTGTGCCGCGCAAGCGACCTGAAGGCGGATAATCGCACCATGATCTTCAAACGGGAGCCTCGGCGAGAACTGGCAGGCTCCCGTTTTCGTCTCAGTGCCTTTGTCACGGCCTCCGTTTTGACAGGTGCGCTTCTCGCGGCCTGCGTCAATCACTACCAGCCCAGCTTCCTGCCGCTGCCCGTGTCCGAAGGCTGGGTGCAGTTGCCCACGGCACGCTGGCTCACCGACCCGGGCATCGAACCCGGCACGGTCATGTTCTGCCCCCGCGAGCCATGTGGTCAGCAGGTGT
>JANMIB010000152.1:0-19666 GCA_031375605.1 Allobosea sp.
GAAACAGACGAATTCTTCGCCACCGAAACGGCCAAGGATGGTATCAGGCCCGATTGTCCTGCGCATGATGTCGGCAGCGTGGCGCAAGGCTGCATCACCGCCAGCGTGACCGTAGGTGTCGTTGATTCTTTTGAAGTGGTCGAGGTCAACGAAGAGCACCGTGCCTTCGCTGCCGGCAACAACGCTGTCCGCAACTGCCTGCTCGATGTTTTTCAGCACGGCAACGCGGTTTGGCAGGCCCGTCAGATGGTCCGTCTGCGCCATTGCGATGATGTTCTGCTGAAGTTGGTGGGCTTTCAGCAGGCTTTTGCTTACCATCAGCGCAAATGGTGTTCCGACCGAAATGCTGCCCAGAAGTGACAAAAAATAGCCCATTTTTGTCAGAAACTCACGGGATTCGGGGAAGTCTGCCGGTATGGCAAATCTGAGAAATATGTGAGCGATAAAAAGGCAAACGATAATCGCGCACGCGACAATTGCTGCCGTGAGCTTGTAGACGCCGCCTTCGGTGGTCACAACAAGACGCATGGCCGGGTCTGGAACTCCGTTAAGATACTCAACAGCCGTAGTTGGAACAGTTTACAATTAGCTTCAGCAATTGGCGCGTATTTTAGGTATTGCGCACTTTGGGCAGCGTTTCGCTTGACGAGGCGCGGCGCATGGTCTTTTCGTGGCCGATCTGTTTTCGCCCAAGGACCGCCCCGATGAACACTTCCGAGCTTTCCCGCACCATCGACGCTGCCTGGGATGACCGGGCCGCCATCAGCCCCGCAACGCGGGGCGCAGTCCGTGATGGCGTCAACGATGCGCTGAACCTGCTCGACAGTGGCGTGCTGCGCGTTGCCGAGAAACAGGGCACCGAATGGGTGACGCACCAGTGGTTGAAGAAGGCCGTCCTGCTCTCGTTCCGCCTGAACGACAACGCCGTGATGCCGTTTGACAGTGACAATGCGGGATCGACTGACAATCCGGTCTATGGCTGGGACAAGGTGCAGACCAAGACCCGCGGCTGGGGCGCCAACCGCTTTCGCGATGCCGGGTTTCGCATGGTGCCGGGCGCTGTGGTGCGACATTCGGCGTTCATCGCCAAGAATGTGGTGCTGATGCCATCTTTCGTGAATGTCGGGGCGAATGTGGGCGAGAGCACCATGGTCGATACTTGGGCTACTGTGGGTTCCTGCGCGCAGATCGGCAAGAACGTGCATCTGTCCGGCGGTGTCGGCATCGGCGGCGTGCTCGAGCCGTTGCAGGCCAATCCGACCATCATCGAGGACAACTGCTTTGTCGGCGCGCGCTCCGAGGTGGTCGAAGGCGTCATCGTGGGTGAAGGCTCCGTGATCTCGATGGGCGTGTTCATCAGCGCCTCCACCAAGATCATCGACCGCGCCACGGGAGCTGTGCATGTCGGCAAGGTGCCGCCCTATTCGGTGGTGGTGTCAGGCTCGTTGCCCGGCAAGCCGCTGCCTGATGGCTCACCGGGGCCGTCATTGTATTGCGCCGTGATCGTCAAGACGGTTGACGCACAGACCCGCTCCAAGACGGCCATCAACGACCTCCTGCGCGATTGAGCCGATGTTGAGCAGGCTGGTAGGGGCTGATCCTGTCGCGCTGGCGCAGGCGCTGGTGCGCTGCCCGTCAGTGACGCCGCATGAAGGGGGCGCGCTGGCCCTGCTGGCAACCGAGCTTGCTGGTGCGGGGTTCACCGTTCATCGTCCGGTGTTCACCGAGACAGGCACGCCTGATGTGCATAATCTGTATGCGCGCTTTGGCACGCAAAGCCCGGTTTTCGTGATCGCAGGCCATACCGACGTTGTGCCGCCGGGTGATGTGACCGGCTGGCATCGTGACCCTTTCTCAGGCGAGATTGTTGATGGCGTGCTGCATGGGCGCGGTGCCTGCGACATGAAGGGCGGGCTTGCCGGGATGACGGCGGCTGCGATCCAGTTTGTGCGCGACAATCCGGAATTTCCGGGCTCGATCGCGCTGCTCGTGACCGGCGACGAGGAAGGCCCCGCCATCAACGGCACCGTGAAGCTGCTCGCTTGGGCGCATGAGCGCGGCGAGCGCTTCGATCATTGTATGCTGGGCGAGCCAACCAATCCCGAACGGCTTGGCGACATGATCAAGATCGGTCGGCGGGGATCGCTCACCTGCAAGCTCACCGTGATCGGGAAGCAGGGCCACGTGGCCTACCCGGAGCAGACGACCAACCCGATCCGTGCACTGGTGAAACTGCTGGCAGCCGTGGAAGCCTCGGCACTGGATGACGGCACGGCCTATTTCGGGCCGTCGACGCTGGAAATCACGACGGTCGATGTCGGCAATCCATCACAGAACGTCGTGCCACATGAGGCCCGCGCAGTGATGAATGTCCGCTTCAATGATGCGTGGACGCCTGAAACCCTCGAGGCGGAGATGCGCCGCCGGTTTGAATCGGTCGCCATTGCAGGACGCTTCGAGGCGGTCTTTGGCAAGACCAATGCAGTGTCCTTCGTGACAGAGCCTGGCCCGTTCGTGACCATGGTGTCTGACGCTGTGAAGGCGGAGACCGGACTGGTGCCGAAGCTCTCGACAACCGGCGGCACATCCGACGCGCGTTTCATCAAGGACTATTGCCCTGTGGTGGAGTTCGGCACCGTCGGCAAGACCATGCACCAGGTCAACGAAAGCGTGGCAACCGCCGATATCGAAGGCGTCTGCCGGATCACGCGGCGGGTGTTTGGGCAGTATTTCGGGCGCCAATGAGGTTGGATCAATAGTCCACGCGTGTCAGATAAAGCCCGCAAGGCGGCGCGAGGCCGGGGCACAGCGCGCGGTTGGCTGCTTTCAGGATGCGGGCAATGTCGCGCTGGCCCCATTTACCGCGACCCACGGGGAGCAACGCGCCCGTCATCGAGCGCACCTGGTGATGCAGGAACGAGCGCGCGTTTGTCTCGATGCAGATCTCGTCGCCATGGCGCATCACATCGAAGCGGTCGATGGTGCGGATTGGTGAGTTGGACTGGCACTCGGACGCGCGGAAGGTGGTGTAGTCATGCGTGCCGAGATAGGCCTGCGCGGCGTGGTGCATGGCCTCGTGATCAAGTTCGTAAGGCACATGCCAGACGCGGTTTGCTTCAAGCGCGGGCGGTGGCCTCCGGTCAATGATGCGGAAGCGATAGTAGCGCCGTTTGGCCGACAGGCGGGCGTCAAACTCATCAGGGGCCACCTCAGCTGCGGTGATGGTGATCGGATGCGGTCTCAGGTGGACATTGGTGGCGTCGCGCACCGTGTCGGTTTTCCAGTCCTTTTCAATATGGACACTCGCCACCTGTCCGGTCGCATGAACGCCTGCATCCGTGCGGCCCGCGCAACGCAGAACCACGGCTGCGCCCACGAAACGCTCCATGGCTTCCTCGACGGCCTGCTGCACGGAGGGAGCATTGTTCTGGCGCTGCCAGCCGGAATAAGGCGTGCCGTCATATTCGATGGTGAGCTTGTAGCGCGGCATGCCGATCAGGCCTTTTGGCCCAGCATTGCACCTGGTGCCAGACGTGCGCCCCGCAGGAATTCGTCCGCCGCCATCACGCCCTTGCCTGCCCGCTGGACCTGCAGCAACTGAAGCGCGCCTTCGCCACAGGCAATGGTGCCGCTTGCATCAAGCAGCGTGCCGGGATGGCCAGAGCCAGTGCCGGGCCGCGCCCTTAGCACCTTCAACCGCTCAGGACCCTTGCCAAGATCGACATCGGCAAATGCACCCGGAAACGGCGACAAGCCCCTGATCTGATTGTGAAGCTCCTCAGCTGGCCTGGTCCAGTCCATGCGGCTGTCATCGTTGCCGATCTTCGCGGCGTAGGTCATGCCCTCATCAGGCTGCGGGCTGAACCGCAAAGAGCCACGCCCGATGGCCGCCACGGCCCTCACCATCAGATCAGCGCCAAGCACAGCCAGCCGGTCATGCAGCTCGCCAGCGGTCATCTCCGGCCCCAGCGCAACGGTCTCGACCATGCCCACAGGGCCGGTATCAAGCCCTTCTTCCATCCGCATCACGCAGACACCCGCTTCCGCGTCCCCGGCCATCACCGCGCGCTGGATCGGCGCAGCACCTCGCCAGCGCGGCAGCAGCGAGGCATGAAGATTGACGCAGCCGAACTGCGGCGCATCCAGCACCGGCTTTGGCAGGATCAAGCCATAGGCAACGACGATGGCGAGGTCTGCATCATGGGCCGCAAAGGCCTCCTGCTCGGCGAGGCCGCGCAGGGACTTTGGATGCAGCACGGGAATGCCGAAGCGCTCGGCTGTGCGATGCACAGGTGAGAGGCGCAGTTCCAGCCCTCGCCCGGACTGGGCAGGGGGGCGGGTGTAAACGGCCACGATGTCATGGCCCTGGCCCATCAGCTCTGTCAGGGTTGGCACGGCAAAATCAGGCGTGCCCATGAAGACGAGACGCAAGCTCATGTGGGCAGCCTCATGCGTCGCGCTCGCGTTCCTTCGCCTGCTTGGCGAATTTCTTGATGCAGCGGTCGCGCTTGAGCTTCGAGATGTGGTCGATGAACAGCACGCCGTCGAGATGGTCGATCTCATGCTGGATGCAGGTCGCCATCAGCCCGTCGGCCTCCAGTTCAACCGTCTTGCCGTCGAGGTTCATGTAGCGGACCTTGACGGAGGCGGGCCGCTCGACCTCCTCGTAATAGTCGGGGATCGACAGGCAGCCCTCTTCATAGGCGCTGGCTTCCTCCGATTCCCAGATGATCTCGGGATTGAGGAACACGATCGGCTGCTTCTCCTCGTCGGACTTGGCAAGATCGATGGTGACAACCCGCTTTGCCACGCCGATCTGGATCGCGGCGAGGCCGATGCCCGGCGCATCGTACATGGTGTCGAGCATATCGGCAGCCAGCTTGCGGATTTCTGCCGTCACTTCCGTGACGGGCTTTGAAACCAGTTTGAGCTGCGGATCGGGCAGAAGGACGAGTTCGCGAATGGCCATGTCAGTCAAACCTGGAAGAAGACTTCTCGCACATAGTTTGTCATGTGGGCGACGTCAATTCGTTCATTTTTTGTTCTTTTCAAAGCCTGTCAGTTGAGCTAGCGTCAATATCATGCAGGGAATCGCACTGAACATTGCTGGCCATGATCTGACCTACCTTCAGGTTGCGCTCGGCTTCGGGCTGGCCGTTGTCGTGCTGCTGGCCTGGATGGTGCTCAATCTGCGCCGTTCGAGCTTCGAGCGCACACTTGAGGCGGCTGCAGCCACAGAGCGCGGCCGCGAAATGGATGACAAGGTGGCGGAAATGAACCGCCTTCAGGCTGAACTGACCAGCCGCTTGCAGACGATGGCCGAGATTTTCGGCTCGCGCCAATCTGACATGGCCCGGCTGGTGGCGGAACGCATCGATGGCTTGCGCACATCGGTGGGGCAGGGGCTTGAGGCCAGCGGCAAGAGCACGAACGAATCACTGCAAAAGCTCAATGAACGTCTTGCCGTGATCGACAGCGCCCAGAAGAACCTGAGCGATCTGACCAGTGAAATGGTGACCTTGAAGGATGTGCTCTCCAACAAGCAGGCGCGCGGTGCTTACGGGCAAGGTCGCATGGAGGCCATTGTGCGGGATGGCTTGCCGGCGTCCGCCTATGATTTTCAGGTGACACTTTCCAACCGGACGCGGCCCGACTGCGTGATCTCGCTGCCTGGCGACACGCGCAAGCTGGTCATCGATGCGAAGTTTCCGCTGGAAGGTTTCACGGCCTACCGCACCGCCGAGAACGACGAGGCGCGCAGGATTGCGGGCGCACGGGTCAGGAGCGACATGGGCCTGCACATCAAGGACATCGCCGAGAAATACGTTGCCGCTGATGAGACGCAGGACATGGCGCTGATGTTCGTGCCGTCCGAAGCGATCCATGCTGATCTGCACGAGCACTTCGAGGATATCGTGCAGCGTTCGCATCGGGCGCGGGTCGTGATCGTCTCGCCGTCGCTGCTGGCCCTGGCCATCCAGGTCATGCAATCACTGGTGCGCGATGCCCGCATGCGGGATGAGGCTCGGGTGATCCAGAGCGAGGTGACGAAGCTGCTTGACGACGTTCGCCGCCTGGGTGACCGCGTTGAAAAGCTCGACAATCATTTCCGTCAGGCCAGCGACGATGTCGCGCAGATCCGCACTTCGTCAGACAAGATCGTCAAGCGCGGCGAACGCATCGAGGCGCTGGAGTTCGAGGACAAGCCAGCGCAGGGCGAATTGTTGCCATCGCCGCTGGCACCGCGCCTGAGGGCGGCTGTGTAGAGCTTGCCGCATCCGATCTGTCATCCCGGATCAAGTCCGGGATGACAACCGAGTTGGAAAACGTCCAACCGCCAGAATCGGTTACGCACCATTCTTCAACGTTGCGGTCAGCTCGGGTTTCACATTGAGTGTCTGGAACACGACACAGTAGCGCTCGGTGAGCTTGAGCAGCGTGTCGAGCTTGTCTTGAGCCGCATCGCTTTCAACGTCGAACGTCAGGCGGATGGCTTGGAAGCCAACGGGTGCGTCCTTGGCAACGCCAAGCGTGCCGCGGAAATCAAGGTCGCCCTCGGCGCGCACAGTGCCTTTCGTCAGATTGATCTCGAGGGCCGTCGCAACGGCTTTCAGTGTCACGCCCGCACAGGCAACCAGCGCTTCCAGCAGCAGGTCGCCGGAACAAAGCTCTGCGCCCGAACCGCCCGTGGCCGGATGAAGGCCAGCTTCCATAATGGCGCGGCCTGTCTCGACCTTGCAGGCGATTTTGCTCTCGTCGATTTCGCCATGTGCTTTCAGCGTGATGATCGCGGCACCGGGCGCTGTGCGGTAGCTGTCCTTGAGCGGGGCCTGCATGGCCCTCAGTGTTGTTGCGTCCATCTTGGCATCCATCTTGGCATCCATCTCGATCATCCTTCGTTGTCTGCAGTGCGATTTGCCAGCAAGGGAGCGGACCATTGCATCATCGTGATGCCGACATAGCTGCCCGCCAGCGCGAAAGCCAGCCAGACCCAGCCAGACAGCGCGCCGGTTCCCACGCCGCTGAAATAGGCTCCGATGTTGCAGCCGTTTGTCAGCCGGGCACCGTAGCCCATCATCACGCCGCCTGCGATGGCTGCGACAGCCCCTGCAAAGCCGCCCTCGCAGCGCAGATGAAACGCGCCCGATTGCAGGGCAGAGGTGAGCGCTCCCAGCACGATGCCGATGGTGATGACGCTCACGCTGTCCATCAGCACGGACGCCTCGATCTGGCGGTCAAAGCCGGGGCGTGACCAGTAGTCCCACCAGAACACGTCGACACCTGATGCGGCGGCCAGTTTCGATCCCCACAGTGCAAAGGCCGGGGCCTCCCCCCAAGGCTGACCAGAGAGCAGGAGAACCAGAACGTTCAGACATGCAAGTACCACCGCCCCCTGCATCAGTGTCCAGCGGCCTGATTTAGCAGGCTCACGTGCGGACTTGCGCGAGATCAGGTGCACAAGAACCCATGCGCCGAGCAGGATGGCGGCTTGCGCCACCAAGGCGACCGGCAGGCTGAACGACTGCCATAACGTGACCGCCTCGAACTTTGGCAGCGACCACCAATAGCCCATGTGCGATGCGCTGAGCGTCGAGCCTGCCACGAGGCCCAGCAGCGCAAAGACAAGGCGAAGGTTGCCTCCACCCATGCCGAACAATGTGCCGGAGGCGCAACCCCCCGCCAGTTGCATGCCGACGCCAAACAGCACCGCGCCAAGAACGAAGGCCACACCGACCGGAGTGACAACGCCAATGAGCTTCAGCCCGAAGGCCTCGCCCGCCACGACAAGCGGGATGGCCATGGCGCTCATGAGGGCAAACATCGCGATCTGCGCCTTCAGTGCCGAGCCATCACGTGCGGTGATAAAGCGGCGAAAGCCGCCAGCAAATCCGAATGATGAGCGCTGCAGCACGGCTCCGATCAGGGTGCCAACGACCACAAGTGCCGTGAGCCGCCCGTTTTGTGTGGTGTGCCAGACGACAGAGGCGAACAGCGCTGTTGCTGCCAACCCTGAAACTGTCGAGATCAACTTGGCTGGTGAGCGGCGCTCAGGTTTGAGATAATGGCATGGCTCCATGGCAGACATGGTGTTTCCCATCCAGGTTCAAGAGGCGCGTCACCACCAGGCTGCGTCTGCGGTGCTGGCCCTGAGAGGTGCAGGCACGGCGGGCTTCAGGGACTGGTCGAGGCTTTTCAGGATCTGGCGCGTCAATGTCTCGAAGCCGGTGCCGAGACGGTCACGCGGGCGCGACAGCATGTTGCTGAATTCGTCGAACAGGCGGCCAGGGCTGGGCTGCATGACAATGATGCGGTCTGCCAGCATCACGGCCTCCTCCACATCATGGGTCACGAGCAGCACGGTTGGGCGACTTTCGTCCCAAAGTGCCAGCAGGTGCCGGTGCAAGCTGGCGCGCGTGGTCGGGTCGAGCGCGGAGAATGGCTCGTCCATGATCAGCAGGCGCGGGCGCGTGATCAGCGCGCGGGCGATCGCCACGCGCTGCTGCTGGCCGCCGGACAATTCGCGGGGCCAGCGGTGGCCATGTCCGGACAGGCCGACGCGTGTGAGGGCATTGGCTACTAGGCCTTCGCGTTCGAAAGCGCTGATGTGGGACAAGCCGAAGGCGACATTGTCCTCGATTGTCAGCCACGGAAACAGGCGCGGCTCCTGAAAGATGACCCCGACATCAGCCGATGGGCCGACGATTGTCTGGTCATCAAGCCGGATCTGGCCATCGCTGGGCATGTCGAGACCCGCGATCAGGCGCAGCAAGGTGGTCTTTCCGCAGCCCGAACCACCCACCAGCGCGACGATCTCGCCAGTCCTGACAGACAGGTTCAGCTCATCGAGCGCGTGGACGCCGTCAGCATAGGTTTTGGACAGATGATCGATGATGAGCATGTGCAACTCTCAAAGTTTGTCGCGGCCCACATCCTGCCAGGCCAGCAGGGGGCGCGTGATGAAAACCAGGATGCCGTCGGCAAGCTTGCCCAAGACGGCAAAGGCGATGATCGCGGCGAGAATCCGGTCAGGGCGGCCAAGCTGCTGGCCATCGACCAGCAGATAACCAAGGCCCTCGCTGGCCCCCATGAATTCCGCCGCAACCACGAACATGAAGCCAAGCCCGAGCCCGGTACGCAGCGCGGTGATCCAGGCCGGAAGGATGGCCGGGAGCGTGACCCGGCGAACCATCTGAAGGCGTGTGAGCCGGAAGACCCGGCCAACCTCGATGATCTTGCGGTCCACGCTGCCGACGGCAGCAGCCACCCCCAGATAGATCGGGAAGAACACACCCACCGCGATCAACGCCACCTTCGATGCCTCGAAGATGCCGAGCCAAAGAATGAACAAAGGCACCCAGGCAATCGAGGGTATGGCCCGCAATGACTGCAGCGTCGGGTCCATCAGACGACGCAGGAACAGGCTCGCGCCAGAGGCTGCGCCGAGGACCGTGCCGACCGCAGCACCGATTCCGAAACCGGCTGCCACACGCCACAATGTCGCAAAGGCATGGGTGGCAAGCTCGCCGGTCTGTGCCAATTCCCAAAGTGTGGCTCCGATCCGGGAAGGCGGCGGCATCAACCGGCCGTTGGCCCAGCCATTGCGCACCACGATCTCCCAGAGCAGCGCCAGGCCGAGGGGCAGCACAAAGCCGAGTGTCCAGCCTGATGCCCACCCCGGAGCACCTTCCCTGACAGGGTTGTGTCCGGCGATAGTCCCCTGCCGCGCTGGCGCGGCAGGGCTGGCAAGCGGTTTGGTGGGGCTGTCAACCAATAGGCTCATCCTGGCTGCCTCGACGTCTGCCGCGCGTGTTGTCAGCGCGAGGCTGAGGTGAAGCGCCGGTCAAGTAGGCCGTCGACGGCAGCCTTCACATCTGTCGTGGGCGGGAAGATGCCAGCCTCCTTCAGCGCCTCGCCAGCCGCAACGATGGTTTCGATCTGCGCCTTGCCAATCGGGCCATGGGTCAATTCCGTCCGCTCAAGCTGGCGTGCCACCACCGCTTCCGGCAACTTGGTGAAGGCTACAAGCAGCTTCTTCAACTCATCCGGATTTTCGAGCGACCACTTGCGAGCTTCCTCATAAGCCCGCAGCACGCTGCGCACGAGGGCGGGGTTCTTCTGGGCAAACTCTTCGCGCACATTGAGAATGCCCCAGGTGTTGGCTTCCGGCTTGCGGAAGAACAGGGTTGCACCTGCCTCCAGCTCTGCCGCCGCCATCAGCGGGTCGAGGCCGGCCCAGGCATCGACATCACCGCGCTCAAGCGCAAGGCGACCGTCCTGATGCTGCAACAGTACGAGTTTCACGTCTTTTTCGGTAAGCTTTGCCTCGGCCAGCGCCCTGACCAGGAAGATGTGTGGGTCAGTGCCGCGCGTCACCGCCACGCGCTTGCCCTTGAGGTCGGCAACTTGCGTGATGCCGGTTTTGGGCGTGGTGACGAGTGCGGTCCATTCCGGCCGCGAGAACACATAGACAGAGCGGATGGGGTTGCCGTTGACCCGCGCGATCAGGGCCGCAGCACCTGCGGTCGAGCCAAAATCAAGCGAGCCCGCATTCAGGAATTCCAGCGCCTTGTTGGAGCCTGCAGACTGGATCCAGCGCACAGACACACCATCTGCCGCGAGGGCCTTTTCGAGGATGCCGCGCTCTTTGAGCACCAGGCTGACGGGGTTGTAGGTGGCAAAATCAACCCGGATTTCCTTGGGTGACTGCGCCAGAGCGTTCGTTGAAACGAACGGTATGGATGCCAGAGCGAGCCCGCTGGTGAGGGTGCGGAGGATGGTGCGGCGTGATATGAATGTAGTGATAGACATGATCATGGTCCCTTCTGTTAATGATAACAGCGGGAACGGATGACACAAACGGTCTGATGACCGCGTATTTCATGCTCCCACCGCTTTAGCTGCACTTATTTCGCGCCCGCAAGCTGCTGGCTCAAATCGGCGCGTGAGAGTCTGATAAAACGGATTGTCCTTTTTGTCAAACATAAAACTAATGCAAATGTAGTTTGATTTATTACACGTGCAAAAATGTAATATAATGAATATCTCTTCTCACGATCAAACGGTCCAACGGTGCGTGTCACGCTGCAACCCGATCCCGGCAGAGTGGCCATCAAAACACATGACATCGGCAACGGCTTTGTGGCATGCCAAGACCCAGGTTTGATTGCCCAATTGTGGCCACGTCTCGGAAAGCCCGTTCCACCCTTCTATCAAGATTGTTTCGTGACATTGATCTGGCGGCATGCGGCTGAGATGAAAACTCCCTATCCAACACTCGAGCGTTTCATCGCAGAGCCAAGGGCGGTTGTTGCCGAACTGGCCATGCATGATAACCGCGCGGCCCTGAAGGCTGATCTTGCAGCATTCCTGCGTGATGCGCTGGCACAGGGGCAGGCTGCCGCGCAGGCCATGTTGTCAAAGCCGCGTGCTGGCATCGCCGCTGCCCGCAAGCTGTCGGGCGTGATGGACGGCGTGCTCACCGCTTTGCATGAAGCGGCTACGCGGCATCTTTATCGCGCGGACAATCCTTCCAGCTCGGAGCGCATCGCTTTGGTTGCAGTCGGCGGCTATGGAAGGGGAACATTGGCGCAGGGCTCTGATGTCGACGTGCTGTTCCTGTTTCCCCACAAGCAGACCGGCTGGGGCGAGAGCGTGGTGGAGAGCGTTCTTTATCCGCTATGGGATCTGAAACTGAAGGTCGGGCATTCCACCCGCTCGATTGATGACTGCATGCGCGAGGCGCGGGCCGACATGACCATCCGCACTGCGCTGCTGGAAGCGCGGTTCATCTGCGGCGACGTGGCCCTGTTCGACGAATTCAGCCGCCGGTTTGATCTTGAGGTGGTCAAGGATACGGCACCGGACTTTGTGAATGCCAAACTTGCCGAGCGCGAAACCCGTGTGAGCCGTGCCGGTGCTTCGCGCTACATGGTCGAGCCGCATGTCAAGGACGGCAAGGGAGGTTTGCGCGATCTCAACACCCTGTTCTGGATCGCCAAATACGCTTACCGGGTCAAGGATGCCAAGGAGCTGGTCGGTGCGGGCCTGTTCACGGCACAGGAGTTTGCCGCCTTCGAGAGGGCGGAGGATTTCCTGTGGCGGGTGCGTGGGTTGATGCACTGCATCACAGGGCGCGCGGAGGAGCGCCTGTCGTTTGATCTGCAGCGCCAGGTGGCAGCTGAATTTGGCTATGCGGAGCGCGCGGGCCTGTCGGCTGTCGAGCGCTTCATGAAGGCCTACTTCCTGGTGGCAAAGGACGTTGGCGATCTGACGGCCATCGTCTGTGCGGCGCTTGAAGCCCGTCATCAGAAGCAGCGGCCCACATTGCAGCGCATCCTGAGCGGGCTTGGCATGACGCGGCGGCGCAAGCTCTCCCATGGGGGTACCGATTTTGCCATCGAGAATGACCGGCTCACCACGGTCAATGACCAGGTGTTCGAGCATGACCCGGTCAATCTGATCAGGCTTTACGCGCTTGCGGCCAACCAGGATCTTGCCGTGCATCCGGATGCGACGCATCTGGTGACACGCTCACTCAAGCTGATCACACCGGCCTTGCGGGGCGACGCAGAAGCCAACAGGCTGTTTCTCGACATCCTGACGTCGCGGCGCGCGCCCGAGACGGCACTGAGGCGGATGAACGAGTCCGGTGTCCTGGGCAAGTTCGTGCCAGATTTCGGGCGCGTGGTCGCGATGATGCAGTTCAACATGTATCATCACTACACGGTGGACGAGCATCTGATCCGCTCCATTGGGATGCTTGCGGAGATCGAGGACGGCAAGATGGAGGCCGAGCACCCGCTGGCCAACACGATCTTTCCGTCGATCACCAATCGCCGCGCGCTTTATGTGGCGTTGTTCCTGCACGACATTTCCAAGGGCAGGCTGGAGGATCACTCGCTCGCCGGTGCCCAGGTCGCGCGGAAACTTTGCCCCAGACTTGGCCTGAGCGATGCCGAGACCGAAACCGTAGCGTGGCTGGTGGCGCATCACCTCGAAATGTCGACCATTGCGCAGAGCCGTGATCTGGGCGACCCCAAGACCATCGAGAGCTTCGCGGCGATCGTGCAGACGCTGGAGCGGCTCAAGCTGCTGCTGGTGCTGACGGTCTGTGACATCAAGGCTGTCGGACCCGGTGTGTGGAATGGGTGGAAAGGCGAGTTGCTGCGCACGCTCTATTATGAAACCGAGGTTGTGCTGGCAGGCGGCCATTCGGGCATCGAGCGCAGTGTCAGGGTCGGGCGCAACCAGCGCGCCCTGGCGGCGGAACTGGTCGATTTCAGCCCCGTAGAGCGGGAACTTTACCTTTCAAGGCATTATCCCGCCTATTGGCTCAAGGTCGATCTGCCCCGCAAGGTCAAGCACGCCCGCTTTCTGGCGCAGGCTGAACGCGATGGCGTGACCACGGCAACCGCGGTCGAGACGGACAGTTTCAGGGGCGTGACCGAGCTGACCATTCTGGCACCGGACCATCCACGCCTGCTGGCCATCATCACGGGGGCCTGTGCCGCCACCGGAGGCAACATCGTCGATGCGCAGATTTTCACCACCACGGATGGTCTGGCGCTCGACACGATCTTTATATCCCGTGCCTTTGAGCTTGATGATGACGAGTTGCGCCGGGCCGAACGGATCGCCCTGGCGATCGAGCGGGCGCTGAAAGGCGAGATCAGGATCGCTGACCTTGTGGCGCAGCGGCGTTCGCCACCCCCCCGCGGTGGTACGTTCATGGTCGCGCCGGAGGTGATCGTCGACAACTCGCTGTCCACCCGCCACACGGTGCTGCAGGTTTCGGGCCTTGACCGACCTGGCCTGCTCTATGACCTGACCACGGCCATCGGCAAGCTCAACCTCAACATCGCCTCGGCCCACATCGCCACTTTTGGCGAAAAGGCGGTCGATGTGTTCTATGTTTCCGACCTGACCAATGCCAAGGTCGTGACGCCGCAGCGGCAGGCCAATATCAGGCGAGCCCTGATGGACGTCTTCAGCGCAGAGGCTGTTGCGGCCCATGACAAGGCATTTGCCGCCCAGCGCGCTTGATTTTAACCGAAGCAGCCCCGATATCGCGGGTAGAGCTTCAACGCCCATCCTTGATTCCGAGAAGAGAACGAAAACGTCATGAGCGACCCGATGGCCAACAAGTCCGCCCCCGAGCACGAACCAGACGTAGAGACAGGTGAACCCGATCCTGTTGCCCTCCTTGAGGCCGAGAAGCTTGAACTCAAGGACAAGCTGCTTCGCACGCTTGCCGACATGGAAAATCTGCGACGGCGCACTGAGCGGGAAATCTCCGACGCAAAAACCTATGCCGTCACAGGGTTTGCGCGCGACATGCTGAGCGTGGCCGACAATCTGCGCCGCGCGCTGGAAAGTCTTGGCGTGGATGCTGCCAACTCTGCCGATGCCGCCACCAAGTCCATGATCGAGGGCGTGGAACTGACCGAGCGCGAACTCGTCAAGACGCTCGACAAGCATGGCGTGAAAAAGCTCGATCCGCTTGGGCAGAAGTTCGATCCCAACCTGCATCAGGCCATGTTCGAGGCCCCTGATCCTGCCCATGCCAAGGGGCATGTCGTTGCGGTCATCCAGACGGGATATGCGATCAGCGGGCGTGTCTTGCGGCCTGCACTGGTCGGGGTGTCTTCAGGAACGCCGAAGGTGGAGCCAGGTGCAGACGGGCCGCCTGCCGCGTGAGAACGTCTTGCCCATCACGCAGGCTTGCATGGCAATGAACGGCGGGCGGGTCCAATATCGTGACTTGATGCTCACATACGGAGACCAGATCCATGCTTTCAACCGACAGTGACATTCTCAGCAAGGCAGAGGCATGGGCGCGCGAGGGCAGGGGCGTTGCACTGGCCACGGTGACAGAGACATGGGGTTCGGCACCGCGCCCGGTTGGATCTCATCTGGTGATTGATGCTGACGGCAATTTCCTCGGCTCGGTCTCCGGCGGATGCGTCGAGGGTGCAGTGGTCAGCGAAGGCGTCGATGTCATCGGCGATGGCAAGGCGCGCATGCTCGAGTTTGGCATTGCCGATGAGACGGCCTGGCAGGTCGGATTGTCGTGCGGTGGCCGGATCAAGGTCTTTGTCGAGAGGATCAGCTGATGACCGTCTCGCCTCATGTGAACAGCCTGTTCTGAGCATGGACATTGCCCTTCTCAGTGGCCTCAATGCCGAACGCGCCGCGCGCCGTGCCTGCCTTGTCATCACCGACATGGGTGATCATTCGCAGCGGCTGGTGCGTGAGGCCGAGCTTGTGCAGGAGCCATGGACTAGTGATCCGGTGTCGATTGCGCTGAACGAGGCGCTGCGTTCGGGCAAGAGCGGCCTCATCGAGGCGAACGGACGGTCGCTTTTCGTCAATGTTCAGGTGCCGCCGGTCAAGCTGATCGTGACGGGGGCCGTCCATATCAGCCAGGCCCTGCAACCCATGGCGCGCGAACTCAATCTCGACATGACGGTGATTGACCCGCGCACAGCCTTTGCCACACCGGAGCGCTTCCCCGATGTGCGGCTGATCGCGGACTGGCCGGACGAGGCGCTTCTGACGACCCCGCTTGACCGCTACACGGCCTTTGTGGCCCTGACACATGATCCCAAGATCGACGACCCTGCCCTTGAAGCCGCGCTGCGTTCGGATTGCTTTTACATCGGAGCTCTTGGCTCGCGAAAAACCCACGCGAAGCGGGTGGAACGGCTCAGGGAAGCAGGTTTCGGTGATGCAGACATCGCACGCATCCGTGCGCCGATCGGCCTCAACATCGGCGCTGTCAGCCCTGCCGAAATCGCACTCTCGATCGTGGGGGAGATCGTGTCTGTGTTGCGGGCTGAACGGGTTGCGGCCAAAGCTGCCCTCGCTCCATGAAATTCGGCCCGCTGCCTCTCGATCAGGCTGTTGGTGCAGTGGTGGCCCATGCCCTTCGCCATGGGGATATTGTTCTGAAAAAGGGCATCATCGTCACCGGAGAACATATCAATCGCCTCAAGGCAGCCGGTATCAGCGAGATTGTCGTGGCTCTTGCCGAGCCAGGTGACGTTGGGGAGAATGAGGCGGCGGAACGTCTGGCTGTGGCGGTTGCCGGCCCCGCTGTGCGGGTTGAAGCTCCTTTCACGGGCCGCTCCAACCTGTTTGCCGAAGCCGCCGGTGTGTTGGTGATCGACCGTGCCCGGATCGATGTGGCGAATGCCATCAGCGAGGCAATCACCATCGCGACGCTGGAGCCGATGAAGAAAGTCGGTCTCGGCGAGATGATTGCCACCGTCAAGATGATCCCGTTTTCCGTGCCAGAAGTTGATCTCGGCACTGCGATCAAAGTTGCGGAACGCACGATTTCCGTTGCGCCGTTCACGCCGCGGCGCGTCGGCGTGATCTCGACACTTCTGCCTGGGTTGAAGCCAAGCGTGGTCAACAAGACACTGGACGTGCTCGATCACAGGCTTGGCGCGCTGGGGCCGTCCCGGCGCGTGCATGATGTTCGTGTGCCCCATGAGATGTCGGCGTTGAAGGAAGCCCTTGCGCTCCTGGCAGGGCAGGGCACCGATGTCATCATCGTGTTCGGTGCTTCGGCGATCTCGGACCGGAGGGACGTGATTCCGGCGGCGATCGAGGCTGCTGGCGGCCGTGTCGAGCATCTTGGCATGCCGGTTGATCCCGGCAACCTGCTTCTGATCGGCGAGTTGGCCGGCGTGCCCGTCATTGGTGCGCCAGGCTGCGCGCGCAGCCCGACGGAGAACGGGTTCGACTGGGTTCTGCAGCGGCTTTGTGCCGGGCTTGCCGTGACCCGCACCGACATTCAGCGCATGGGTGTCGGGGGGCTTTTGATGGAGATCATCTCGCGTCCCCAACCGCGCGTGCCAGCGGCACAGGTTGAAGCCGCCCCGGTTGCGGCGGTTGTGCTTGCGGCAGGCATGTCAACCCGGATGGGAGCCAACAAGCTGCTTGAAGATCTTGATGGCAAGCCGGTCGTGCGGCATGTCGTCGAAGCGGCTCTAGCGTCACGCTGCCAACACGTGAGCGTGGTGCTCGGCCATCAGGCGGATGATGTCACGGCTGCTCTCAAGGGGCTTGATGTCAGCCTTGTCCACAACCCGGATTATGCAGACGGCATGGCAACATCATTGATCGCCGGTGTCAGCGCCATTCCTGATACCGCTCACGCTGCGCTGGTCTGCCTGGGCGACATGCCGCTTGTGACGCCGGTGATGATCAATGCCATCCTTGATGGTTTTGCCCGCCATGCCAATGCCAGGGCTGTTGTCCCCGTCGCTGCGGGCAGGCGTGCCAACCCCGTGCTGATCTCGCGCGAACTATTTGAAGATTTGAAACTGCTTTCGGGCGATGTCGGGGCGAGGGCACTTCTGGATCGTGCGGGGCCTGGTCTCATCGAGGTCATCATCGATGATGCAGCGGTCCTGCTGGATGTCGACACGCCGGAGGCGTTGGCTCAAGCAAGATCGTTGATGCCAGGTTGAGCACGGCCCTGCGATCATGCAGCTTTCGGAAACGGAACGGCCCTTGCCAGCAGGATGTCAATGTCAGACGCCAGAACCGGCTTCGAGAAGAAATAGCCCTGCAATTCATGGCATCCGACGGCCTGCAAGAAACGATGCTGTTCCTCGGTCTCGATGCCCTCCGCACAGACAGACAGCCCGAGAGCGCGCCCGAGATGAACAACCGAATGAAGAAGGATGGCTGATTCGCCCGTGGTTTCCATCGCCTCAAGGAACGAACGGTCGATCTTGATCTTGTCGAAGGAAAAGCGGCGAAGGTAGATCAGCGATGAATAGCCAGTGCCGAAATCATCAAGTGCCAGGCTCACGCCCTGCTCCCTGAGTTCCGCGATGGCCTGCTCGGCCTTGTCCTCGTCCTCGACGATCATGCCTTCGGTCAGTTCCAGTTCGAGCCTGGAGAGATCAAAGCCGATGGTATGGACAGTGTCGACCAGATCGCGAACAAAGCCTGATTGTTTGAACTGCGCTGCCGACACGTTGACTGCGACCTTGATGCCATCCCAGCGCTTGCCATCCTGGCAGGCGCGCTTGAGAACCCATTTGCTGAGCGGCACGATCAGCCCGCGCTGTTCTGCCAGCGAGATGAAATCAAGCGGCGGAATCAGGCCCCTGACAGGATGGCGCCAGCGCACCAGCGCTTCGACGCCGAGGATACGCAAACCATCAGCGGAGACTTGCGGCTGGTAGTGAAGTTCGAGCTGATCGTTGTTGATGGCATCGCGCAACTCCTCCTCGACAAGCTGCTTCATCCTGTTGGTTGCGCTTCCGTCATGCTCGAAGAAGCGGTGACGGTTGCGCCCACCGCTCTTGGCCTCGTAGAGCGCGCTGTCGGCGAGCTTCAGCATGCCTTCGGTGTCAAGATCACCGACCGGGCCGAGGGTGATGCCAATCGATGCCCCGATGGTCATTTCGGTGCCAGCGAACATGATCGGCCTGGTCAGCGCCTCTCTCAGGCGTTCTGCCAGCGCGGCTGCTTCCACTGTTGTTTCTGTGTCGACCTGCACGATGGCAAATTCATCGCCACCCAACCGGGCCACGATGTCAGCGCCGCGCACGACATTGGAAATCCGCACGGCAACCTGACGGATCACCTCATCACCGGCCTGGTGACCCAGGCTGTCGTTGATGTCCTTGAAACGGTCGAGATCGATCATGTGCAGCGCGATGCCGCCATGGCCACGCTTGCAACGCTCCATCTCAGCCGCGAACCTGTCATGGAAGGTTCGCCTGTTCAGGAGGCCTGACAGATGGTCGTGGCTGGCAAGCCGGTTGCTCTTCTCTTCTTCTTTCGCCATCTCCCGGCCAAGGCGGCGGAGGCGATCAAACAGGACACCAAAGGCTGCCGCAATGGTGATCACACTGGTCAGCACGATCACCAGCAAATTGGGAAGCATGTCAGATCCGGGCTGAAAATGGTCCCAGACCAGATGTCCGATCCGTGTGCCGCCTGGGCCTGGCAGCGGAATGGAGAATGCAGGTGCTTTCTGCTCGGAACCGAGGAAACCCACATTGCCAAGTCCGTGCCGCCGACCCAGATCGGCAATCCTGGCACTGTCCAGGCTTCGCAAGGCTATCAGCAGCTTCTTGTTGTCAGCCCCTGCCTGGGCTGGATTGAACGGAACAGCGGCTGCAACAGCCAGCCCCTTTCCAAACTGGATCAATCCCGAAGCGCCATTGATTTTTTCATATTCGGGGGAGGCCAGCTTTTGCTGGTCGCCATGTTCGCTGGCTGTCCTGTTCTGGACGACCGTTTCGACCAGATGGGAGACAAGGGGCTGGATGCCGGAAAATGTCAGCGCGCCTGCCGGTGCGCCACGTGCCGACCCCGTGACAATGATATTGCGGCTGTCGACGGCATAGATCTCGTCGAAATTGAAATAGAGCCAGGCTGCTTCAAGATTTTCGCTGAACGGATCAAGGCCCGCTAAACCGCCGAAGATGGCCGTTCCCGTTGGCTGACCTGATGCGACCAGCGCCAGTTCGAGCTGCGCTTTTTTCAGCTCGCTCTCGACGGCCATCTGCAGGCGCTGCATTTGCTGGTCGGCAGCTTTTCTGTTGGTTTCTTCGGCCAACGTGATGATCGTAATGGTCATCACAAGCATCACACATCCGATGATGCTGCCAATCAACAGGGTTGCACGCCTGAC
>JANMIB010000173.1:0-8325 GCA_031375605.1 Allobosea sp.
GTGCAGTCCCGGCAACAGCCGGGGCTGCACGGGGAGGGTCAGGGTGGGGCTCTTCGGCATCTACCCCAGTAGTGCCGTGAACCGTTCCTTGAACCGTCCCTGCGCCTCGCCCGCACTCACCGGCTCCAGCATGGTGTGGACATCGCGGGGCAGGGGTTCGGGCTTGCCGAAGAAGCGCAAGGCTTCCTCGCGCGAAAAGCCTGCAAGTGTCGTGGCTTCGAGGAATGCCGCGATCTTGTCAGCGCGTTTCACCTTCTTTTGCAACAGGGCGGGCGTTTCCGGCGGCAGGCCAAAGCGGATGTGGATCGCCGCCAGGAGCCGGTACTCGACGCTCTTGTAGCTCTCGCCGACGGCGGTCTTGAACGGCGAGATGATGTCGCCGATCACATATTCGGGCGCGTCATGCAGCAGCGTGATCAGCTTCCACGCCTGGCTCATGTCGGGTTCCAGATGCGCGTTGATGGCGTCGACCAGCAGCGAGTGCTGCGCCACGGAGAAGATGTGCTCGCCCTTGGTCTGCCCATTCCAGCGCGCCACCCGCGACAGGCCATGCGCGATGTCCTCGATCTCCACATCAAGTGGAGACGGATCGAGAATGTCGAGCCTGCGGCCAGACAACATGCGCTGCCAGGCGCGGGGAGGCGCTTCCTTCACCATGCTTCCCTCACCACCTGATCTTGCGGCCAAGTTCCGCACATTCGGGGTGGCGATAACAACCCGTGAGATGGTCGTTGACGATGCCCACGGCCTGCATGAAGGCATAGACGATGGTCGGCCCGACATACGTGAAGCCGCGCGCCTTGAGGTCTTTCGACATCGCCACAGCTGCCTTTGTCTGGGTCGGCACCTCCTCATGTGTGCGGAACTGGCCCTGCACCGGCTGGCCATCGACAAAGCCCCAGAGGTGCCTGGCGAACGAACCGCGCTCCATCATCTCCAGCCAGATGCGGGCACTTTTCACGGTGCCCTCGATCTTGCTGCGGTTGCGCACGATGCCGGCATCCTGCATCAGCGCCTCGATCTTAGCCGGGCCGTAATGCGCGATCTTGTCCGGCTGGAAGCCATCGAAAGCCGTGCGGAAGGTCTCACGCTTGCGTAGGATGGTGATCCACGACAGGCCTGCCTGGAAGCCATCGAGGATCAGCTTCTCGAACAAGGCGCGGTCGTCGAGTTCAGGCACGCCCCAGTCCGTGTCGTGGTAGGCGACATAGAACGGGTCCATGCCCGGCCAGGGGCAGCGCAGTTTCCCGTCCGGGTGCATCACGGCGGGGCGCGGGATTTTCAGTGGCGCTGCCATCTCATCCATCGCTTAATTCTCCTTGACGCCGAAACCTGCTTCGCCCGGAAAAGGAAACCGGATGAACGGCGGCTTGACGAGCGCAATCTCAAGCCCGCCACCCATGATCGCCTCGCCAGCAGCCATGGCATCGGCCCAGCGGTCAAGCCGCACCATGGCCAGGCCGCGACCCTTTGCCGTGGAGCCGACATGCCCAATCAGCTTGTCGCCAGCCCTGACCTCGACGCCCCATTCCGACCGGAACCCGCCTGTGAACACAATGGGCACGCAGCGCGTGCGCGCCGTGCCGCGATGTTCCATGCGCGAGACCACCTCCTGTCCGACATAGCAGCCCTTGGTGAAGGACACGCCATGGAGTTGGTCCAGAAGCGCTTCGTGCGGAAAGGTGCTGACCCCGCCATAGCCGAAATCCTTGCCGCCATCCGGCACGCCGCTGACAATGCGGTGGTCGTGATAGTCGTCCGGCGTGGCAGATGTCAGCGACGCAATGCCGTCCAGATCGACAATGGCCCGGTCGCCCATGCCATCAAAGCGCGGATCGGCAAAGACCACGCCGACATCGGGCGGCAGCAATCCGCCATCAGTGGCCGCGATCACGGCAGCTGCCGCTCCAAGATCTTCGATCGTGACCTTTGCGCGCAGCTTGTAGAGGCCCAGCTTCCTGATCAGCTCCGGCGCTGTGGCAGCGGGCGTGTCGATCAGGTAGCCGCCGCCATCCTCATCGGGCAATGCCACAATGATGAAATCAACGATGATCTTGCCTTGGGGGGTCAGCAGCGCGCCATAGCCAGCCTGATCCGGCGCGACTGTGGCCATGTCATTGGTCACGAGGCCATCAAGGAATGTCCGCGCATCCGGCCCCCCGATCTTGAGGACGGCGCGCTCGGACAAGTGGGCAATGCTCATGTTCTGTGGCCTGACTGTCGGGTTTGCGTGCGGTTCGCGCACGGATTGGCACTCTACCTAAGCAGAACCTGGCCTGCGCTCAAGCTGTCCGGATCAGGGTGCATGACCCTGAACTTAGTTTAACGACGCTTGTTGTCTATGTCCCTCCCCGCAAGGCGAGGAGGGAACCCGATGGCTTGATCCGTTAATCCGCATTCAGAGCCGTGGATAAAGGTGCGTGTGCAACGCGACACCAAGGTGGTTTCGCTTTGGCCGCAATCGGCTTATAGGGACAACGTCCATCACGAAGGGCCAGCATCCTTGTCATCCCGAATCTCGACGCCGCTTCTCGACACCATCCATGTCCCTGCTGACCTCCGGAAACTTGCTGACAGCCAGTTGCAGCAGGTGGCGGACGAACTCAGGCTTGAAAACATCGATGCCGTGTCCGCCACCGGCGGGCATCTTGGCGCGGGTCTCGGCGTGGTCGAGCTGACGGTGGCGCTGCACCACGTCTTCGACACGCCCGATGACCGGCTGATCTGGGATGTCGGCCATCAGGCCTACCCGCACAAGATTCTCACGGGCCGCCGCGACCGTATCCGAACGCTGAGGCAAGGCGGCGGGCTGTCCGGGTTCACAAAGCGCTCCGAAAGCGAGTATGACCCGTTCGGCGCGGCCCATTCCTCGACCTCGATCTCGTCTGGCCTCGGCATGGCGGTGGCGCGTGACCTCGATGGCAGGTCGGGCAATGTGATTGCGGTCATCGGCGATGGCGCAATGTCGGCGGGCATGGCCTATGAGGCGATGAACAATGCCGGGGCCATGCAGTCCCGCCTGATCGTCATCCTCAATGACAATGACATGTCGATTGCCCCGCCTGTGGGCGCGATGTCAGCCTATCTGGCGCGGCTGGCCTCGGGCCGCACCTATCGCAAGCTGCGCGAAACCGCCAAGCAGCTGGCCCGGCGTCTGCCCAAGTTCTTCTATGACAAGGCCAAGAAGACCGAGGAGTTCTCGCGCGGTTTCTGGACTGGCGGCACGCTGTTCGAGGAGCTTGGCTTTTATTATGTCGGCCCGATCGACGGGCACAATCTCGACCATCTGCTGCCGATCCTGCGCAATGTGCGCGACAGCGAAACCGGCCCGATCCTTGTTCATGTGGTGACGCAGAAGGGCAAGGGCTATGCGCCCGCGGAGGCGGCGTCCGACAAGTATCACGGCGTCGTCAGGTTCGATCCTGCCACTGGCGAGCAGGCGAAAACACCAGTCAACGCGCCCAGCTATACCGGCATATTTGCCCAGTCGCTGATCAGGCAGGCCCGCAAGGATGACAAGATCGTCGCGATCACCGCCGCCATGCCATCGGGCACCGGGCTGGACAAGTTCGCGCGGGAATTTCCGTCCCGCACCTTCGATGTCGGCATCGCCGAGCAGCATGCCGTGACCTTTGCGGCAGGCCTTGCAACCGAGGGCTACAAGCCGTTCTGCGCGATCTATTCCACCTTCCTGCAGCGCGCCTATGACCAGGTGGTGCACGATGTCGCCTTGCAACATCTGCCTGTGCGCTTTGCCATGGACCGGGCAGGACTTGTCGGTGCGGATGGCGCGACCCACGCAGGTGCCTTCGATGTCGCCTATCTCGCCTGCCTGCCGGGCATGGTGGTGATGGCGGCGGCTGACGAGGCCGAACTCACCCACATGGTCGCGACCGCTGCGGCCTATGACGAAGGCCCGATTGCCTTCCGGTTTCCGCGCGGCGAAGGCACCGGGGTGGAACTGCCTGATGAGGGACAGATCATCCCCATCGGCAAGGGCCGCGTCCTGCGCGAGGGCACCTCCGTGGCGCTGCTGTCCTTCGGCACGCGGTTGGCAGAGTGTCTGGCTGCAGCAGACGCGCTTCAGCTCAGGGGCATCTCCTGCACCGTGGCCGATGCGCGCTTTGCCAAGCCGCTGGACGAGGCGCTGATCCTGCAGCTGGCGCGTCACCATCAGGCGCTGATCACGGTCGAGGAGGGTTCCGTCGGCGGTTTTGGCGCGCAGGTGCTGCATTGTCTGGCGCGGCACGGCGCACTCGATCACGGCCTGATCATCCGCACGCTGACCTTGCCCGATCTGTTCCAGGACCACGACACCTCCGATCGCATGTATCAGCAGGCAGGGCTTGATGCCGCCAGCATCGCTGCCAGCGTCGAGACGGCACTTCTCGCATCGGGCCGTGCTTTGCCGAAGCGCGCCTGAACATCCGCGCCGCGACGTGCAGTTCCATGCAACGCAAGCGCGCTGACATCCTGCTCACCGGGCGAGGCCTGTTCGAAAGCCGCGCCCGCGCGCAGGCCGCCATTGCGGCAGGCCTCGTGATCTGCGATGGCGATGTGGTCGCGAAGGCGTCGCAGCTCCTGCCCGAAGTCGGGGTCATCACGGCTGGAAAGCCCCATCCTTACGTGTCACGCGGCGGCGTGAAGCTGGCGGCGGCGCTGGACCATTTCAGCCTTTCTCCACACGATCTTCATTGCCTGGATTGCGGGGCCTCGACCGGGGGCTTCACGGATGTGCTGCTGCGCCGGGGCGCGTCATCGGTGCTGGCGGTCGATACGGGCAAGGATCAGTTCCATGCAAGCCTGCGCGACGACAGCCGCATCACCTTGCTGGAAGGCACCGACATCCGGACGCTCGATCCGCGGGTCTTGCAGAGGCAGCCGGCTTTCATCGTCTGTGATGTCAGCTTCATTTCGCTGCGCCTGGTCTTGCCCGCACTGACAGCGCTTTGCGCAGCGCAGGCCACCATCGTCATGCTGGTCAAGCCGCAATTCGAGGTGGGCCGCGCCGCCATCGGCAAGGGCGGCATCGTCAAGGATCAGGCCGCCATCACCGGCGCGCTAGACCGCATCACCGCCGCAATGGATGCGCTGGGCTGGACGCGGGCAGGCTTCACGCCAAGCCCGATTGCAGGGGGCGATGGCAACACCGAGTTCCTGATGGCAGCGAAGCGATGAACCTCGGCTTTCTGCGGGGTCACGTCAGGGATGGCCGGGTTTGCAGGTGACGGATAGATGCCACCAGCAACACCCCTTCCTCACAGTGAACCACGGCGTCTGCGCCTTCTGGCGCACCGTTCTGGTTCAATTGCCCGATGTCGTGATCTGTTCTGATTGCATGGTCTGCACCGATGGCGTGGTGCTGCGCGCCGAGCCTGAGCACAGCTCCATGGGGTGCGTGGACCACGCATGTTCCGCCCGGCAGATCGAGCGCCGCGCCGGGCTGGAGCACATCAAGCCTGATCGCAACCAGCCTGCGATCCGCGATCAGGTTCATGACCGCGACGGGGCCATTCTCCAGCCGGCTGGAAATAGGTGCTTCGCCAGGGTAGCGCACAGGCACGAAGGGTTGGCGCAGGTCGACCTCGCCAGCGGGCGTGTCAAGCACAAGTCCGGAACCCGCAATGACCACCTGGCATCTGTCAAAACCGCTGAGATCGGAAAACGGGGCAGGGGTGCTGATCGTGGTCCGCCCCAGCCGCCAGACCATCCCTTGCCAACTGCCAGGCTCGGAGCCGGGCAGGCGCTCCTCCGCGATGTCGATGGTCACACCGCCGCCATTTTTCCAGGGTGAACGCGTGTAGCTTGAAGGGGCGAGACGGGTGATGTGCATGCCGGATCATGTGCTGAAATGACCACCAATGTCATCACCGCCCTTGTGGCGGTGATCTCGGTGAGAAAAGATTAATGTATCCCCACCGGAGATGGTCGGCGGTGGTTTCACAACCATCTGACCGACCATGACACTGAAAGTGACTTTCTCCAACATGCTCCCGCCCTCACTCATCATCACCGGCACCCGCATCAGCCTTGATCCGCGTGATCCCGTGTTTGTGCAGAATCCTTATCCGGCCTATGACGCGATGCGCGCTGCCGGGCCTGCCTTCTTCTGGGAGCAGTATGGGCATTGGTGCTTCGCCAGCCACGAGGCGGTCAATGCACTGCTGAAAGACCGGCGCTTCGGGAGGCAGATCCTGCATGTCACCAGCCGCGAGGCGCTGGGTTGGCCCGAACCCGCGCCGCATCTGGCCCCTTTTCAGGCCATTGAACGGCACTCGCTGCTGGAGCTTGAGCCGCCTGACCACACGCGGCTACGCGGGCTCGTCAACCGCGCGTTTGTCTCAAGGCAGGTGGAGCGTCTGAGACCACGCATCGAAGCACTGTCGCACCGCCTGATCGATGGCTTTGCCGGCAAAAGTCAGGTTGACCTTCTCGATGCGTTCGCGACCCCCATCCCGGTCATCGTGATTGCAGAGTTGCTCGGCGTGCCGATAGAGCGCGCGCCGCAATTGCTCGACTGGTCACACAAGATGGTGGCGATGTATCAGTTCCGCGGCTCGCGCCAGATCGAGGATGACGCGGTGGCGGCAACCGTTGATTTCGTGGCTTTCCTGCGTGGCCATATTGCCGAAAAACGCCAGAACCCGGCTGATGACCTGATCAGCACGCTGATCGCGGCCACGCTAACAGGAGAGCGGATGAGCGAGGACGAGCTGATCTCGACCTGTATCCTGGTGCTGAATGCAGGCCACGAGGCCACGGTGCACGCCATCGGCAATGGTGTGAAGGCCATGCTCGAACAGGGCATCGGCATCGGCGATGCGCCGCTTGAGGGGCTGGTCGAGGAGGTGCTGCGCTTCGATGCGCCGCTTCACATGTTCACGCGTTTCGCGCTGGAGGATTGCGCGGCGCTTGGCGTGAGCTTCCGGCAAGGCGAGGTGGTAGGCCTGCTGCTCGGCGCAGCCAATCGCGACCCTGCGCGTTTTGACAAGCCACATTGTTTTGATCCGGCGCGGGCATCAATTGCCCATGTCAGCTTCGGCGCGGGTCTTCATTTCTGCGTTGGTGCAGCATTGGCGAGGCTTGAGCTTGAGGTGGCGCTGCCGATCCTGTTCCAGCGCCTGCCGGGACTGAAGCTGGCATCAAGGCCCGTCTATCGCGACACCTATCATTTTCATGGGCTTGAGCGGCTGGATGTGGTGTGGTGACAAAATGGGTGTCATCCCCGGCGCTCCGCAAGGTGCGGGAAGGGGATCCATATTCGCTGCGACCAAGGTGGATCCCCTTCCCGATGCGTGCCGCATCGCCGGGGATGACACCAGTCCGGTTTTGTCACAACCCCGGCAGGTTCAGCCCCTTGTCTTTGGCGCAGGCAATGGCGGTTTCATAGCCTGCATCGGCGTGGCGCATCACGCCTGTCGCCGGGTCGTTCCACAGCACCCGCTCAAGTCGCCGCGCGGCGTCAGACGTGCCATCTGCCAGGATGACCACGCCCGAGTGCTGCGAATAACCCATGCCGACGCCGCCGCCATGGTGTAGCGACACCCAGGTCGCGCCGGATGCGGTGTTGAGCAGTGCGTTCAGCAGAGGCCAGTCGGACACCGCGTCAGAGCCATCCTTCATCGCTTCGGTCTCGCGGTTGGGCGAGGCGACCGAGCCTGAATCGAGATGATCACGCCCGATCACCACCGGGCCGATTTCGCCGCGCGCCACCATTTCGTTGAAGGCGAGGCCAAGCCGGTGCCGGTCACCGAGGCCGACCCAGCAGATGCGGGCGGGCAGACCCTGGAAAGCGATGCGCTCCTTCGCCATGTCGAGCCAATGGTGCAGATGCGCATCATGCGGCATCAGCTCCTTCACCTTGGCATCGGTCTTGTGGATGTCGTCAGGATCACCCGACAGCGCGGCCCAGCGGAACGGACCGATGCCGCGGCAGAACAGCGGGCGGATGTAGGCCGGCACGAAGCCCGGAAAATCGAAGGCATCAGCCACGCCCATGTCCTTGGCCATCTGGCGGATGTTGTTGCCGTAATCGAGCGTCGGCACGCCCATGCGGTGAAAATCCAGCATCGCCCGCACATGCGTGGCCATCGATTCCTTGGCAGCCTTGGTGACGCCTGCGGGGTCGTTGAGTTTGCGCGCTTCCCACTCTTCAAGCGTCCAGCCTGCGGGCAGGTAGCCGTTCAGCGGATCGTGCGCGGAGGTCTGGTCGGTGACGACGTCGGGCCGGATGCCGCGCCTGACCATGTCCGGAAAGACCTCCGCCGCGTTGCCCAGCACGCCGACCGAGACGCACTTGCCCGCCTTGTGGTGCCGTTCGATGAT
>JANMIB010000199.1:0-1694 GCA_031375605.1 Allobosea sp.
CAGGGAGAGGGTGGCGTCGCGGAGCGATGACGGGAGAGGGCCTGCCTAGCCATGAACGCTCTCCGCCCCCTCGCTTGTCTCATCCTCGCCGCAGCGCTTGTGCTCACAGGCGGAGTCATCGCAATCTGGCGCGATCTGCCGCCTCTGGATCTGACCGAAGCCGCAGATCGTTCGGTCACGGTGTCGGACCGGCAGGGCCGCCTCCTGCGCGCCTTCACCACCGATGAAGGCCGCTGGCGGCTGCCGCTGGCCGCACAGGATGTCGACCCTCGCTTCATCGCGCTGCTGAAAGCCTATGAGGACAGGCGTTTCGAGGCCCACAACGGTGTCGATCCGCTGGCGCTGGCACGCGCAGGCTGGCAGATGCTGACCCATGGCCGCGTTGTTTCGGGAGGATCGACGCTGTCGATGCAGGTGGCGCGCCTGATCGAGCCGGGCCAGCAGCGCCGCGCGGGCACGAAGCTCAGGCAGATGCTGCGCGCGGTCGAGCTTGAACTGCGCTTCAGCAAGCGCGAGATTCTCGAGCATTATCTGGCGCTTGCGCCTTATGGCGGCAATCTGGAAGGCCTGCGCGCCGCCACGTGGACCTATTTCGGCAAAGAGCCGAGGCGGCTCACGTTGTCGGAGCGGGCATTGCTGGTGGCCTTGCCGCAATCGCCCGAGACGCGGCGGCCAGACCGGCATGCGGCCAATCTTGCCCGCGTGCGCGACGCCGTGATCGTGCGGGCTGTCGCGGCGGGCCTGGCCACGCCTGATGAAGCGGAGCAGGCCCTCACCGAGCCTGTGCCGCAGGCCCGGCAGCTGTTTCCGGTGTTGGCCGCGCATGCCGCCGAACGCGCCCTCGCAGATGCACCGGGCCAGGGCCAGCACCGTCTCAGCATCGATGCCATCTGGCAGGCCTCGCTGGAAAGCCTCGCCCGTGATCGCATCGAACAGCTTGGGCCAAAGCTGTCAGGCGCGATCATCGTCATCGAGCATGCCACCGGCAAGGTGCGCGCCCATGTCGGTGGTCTTGGCCTGATGAGCCGCGAGCGGGCAGGGGCGCTCGATCTGGCGCAGGCGATCCGTTCGCCCGGTTCGGCACTCAAGCCCTTCATCTATGCGATGGCTTTCGAGCAGGGCATCGTCCACCCCGAGACCATGCTGGAGGACAGGCCAAGCCGTTTCGGGGCCTATGCGCCGGAGAATTTCGACCTTGGCTTCCAGGGCCCGGTCACGGCACGGCTGGCTCTGCAGCAATCGCTCAACCTGCCTGCCATCGAGCTTCTGGCCGAAGTCGGCCCGCAGCGCCTGATCAGCCGCTTGAACGGGGCTGGCGGCAACCTCGCGTTGCCAAAGGATGGCCAGCCCGGCCTTGCCATCGGGCTTGGCGGTGTCGGTATCCGGCTGGTGGATCTGGCACGGCTTTATGCCGGTCTGGCGCGGGGCGGAGAAACGGTTGCGCTGAACTGGCGCGAGGATGCTGAGCCAGCGCCAGATGAGCGTCGCCTGACCGACCCCTTGGCCAGCTGGTATGTCGGCGATGTGCTGCGCGGCGCGCCTGCACCCGCGAACGCCCTGAATGGCCGCATCGCCTACAAGACCGGCACATCCTATGGCTACCGAGATGCGTGTGCTGTGGGCTTTGACAGGCGTCACACAATCGATGTCTGGGTCTGGCGTCCTGAAAATTCCTCCGTGCCCGGCCTAGTGTC
>JANMIB010000207.1:0-2338 GCA_031375605.1 Allobosea sp.
TTCCTGACCACCGTGTTCGAGATCGATGTCGATGGCACGGTCATTCGCGCCGTGCCGCGCGATTATCAGCTCGAGCCCGTCAAGGACACGCCGCTGCATGTCGATTTCCTGCGCCTCTCTGCAGGCTCGATGATCCGCGTCGAAATCCCGATCCATGTTTCGGGCCAGGACCAGTCTCCCGGCGTCAAGCGCGGCGGCATGGTGCAGATCGTCGAGCACGCGCTCGAAATGATGGTGCCGGCCGACAACATCCCTGACGCTATCGAGATTTCGGTGGCCGGGCTTGATATTGGCGCTTCGGTTCACCTGGCTGATGTCACGCTGCCTGCTGGCTGCAAGACCATCACCCGCGAGAACCTGACACTGGTGGCCGTGTCCACCCCGACCAAGATGGTGGAGGCGCTGGTCAGCGCTGCAGCCGCACCAGCCGCTGCCGCAGCCACCCCGGCCAAGGCACCAGCCAAGGCCTGATCCGCCTTGCGCTGATCATGATCAGGACGGCCGGGCGCAAACCCGGCCGTGGTTTTTTGGTGATAAGTCAAGCTGGTGTTGGTTTGCCTTGGCAATCCGGGTGCGCGCTATGCTGGCAACCGGCACAATATCGGCTTCATGGTGCTGGACGAGATCGCGCGCACGCACCGTGCAGGCCCTTGGCGTCAGCGCTTTCAAGGGGAAGCGGCGGAGGTCGGGATTGGCTTTGGCAAGGCGCTGCTGCTCAAGCCTCTGACATTCATGAACCTGTCGGGGCAGTCGGTGCAGGCTGCTGCGCAGTTCTACAAGATAGAGCCGAAAAACATCGTCGTCTTCCATGACGAACTTGATCTGGCACCCGCGAAACTGCGCGTGAAGACCGGCGGCGGCAATGCGGGCCATAATGGCCTGCGCTCGATCACGGCATCCATCGGCAATGACTATCGGCGCGTGCGCATGGGCATTGGCCACCCCGGCGACAAAGCGCTGGTGCATGCCTACGTGCTGAATGATTTTGCCAAGGCCGAGCAACCTTGGGTGGAGGATCTGTGCCGCGCCTCAGCCGACAAGGCCGCGCTGCTCATCGGCGGGTTTGACGAGCGCTTCCAAAGCGATGTGGCGCTGATCATGCAGGGCAAGGGCTGGGACGAGGCCAAGCGGGTCGGCGAAGGCAAGGGTGATTGAGGGAACACGAGGTTTGTGTTACACAAAGTTCGTGTTTTCGTGTGAGGAGTGCACCATGAAGAATGTGACCATTTCGATGGATGAGAAGCTGTTGCAGCAGGTTCGGGTCAGCGCCGCCACAGAGGGCAAGAGCGTGTCGAAGTTCATGGCCGAGGCAGCAGCCATGTGTGTCAGCAAACCCATGACGCAGGCTGACGCGGTCAAGAAGTTTCTGGCGGGACCGCTTTGGGACATCAGCGGCCCGGATGGCCGTCTGCCCACCCGTGATGAAATTTATGACAGGTGAGTGTTTTTGTCGACACGAATGTCATCGGCTACATGCGGGACGTCAGGAATGTGCAAAAGCGGTTGAAGGCACGTGACTGGCTTGTTGAGCTTCAGGAGCGCAATGCCCTGGTGATCAATCAGCAGGTTTTGCGTGAAACCTACCGCGTCCTGACGGAAAAACTCCGATTGCAACCAGCCTCGAGCATCCGCGAAGCTGTTCTTGACCTTCTTCCCCTCGCGACCGCACCGGACGGTGCCGAACTTTGGGAACTCGCATGGTCACTACAGGACCGCTACCGCACCGGTTGGTGGGACAGTCTGCTTCTTTCATCGGCTATCACGGCAGGTTGCCGCTGGTTTTTGACAGAAGATCGTGGCATTCCGCTTTCCATCTCCGAGATCATCGTCGTCGATGCCTTCAGTGTCGACATGAGTACGGTTCTCAACGCTATCTGATCGGACCTGAGTATGGGCTTCAAATGCGGTATCGTCGGACTGCCGAATGTCGGCAAATCGACCCTTTTCAACGCGCTGACGCAGACGGCGGCGGCACAGGCGGCCAATTATCCGTTCTGCACCATCGAGCCCAATGTGGGCGATGTGGCCGTGCCGGATGACCGGCTCGACAAGCTGGCCGTCATTGGCAAATCGCAACAGATCATCCCGACCCGGATCACTTTTGTCGATATTGCCGGCATCGTGCGCGGTGCGTCGAAAGGTGAGGGCCTTGGCAACCAGTTTCTCGCCAACATCCGCGAGGTCGATGCCATCGTGCATGTGGTGCGCTGCTTCGAGGATGGCGACATCACCCATGTCGAGGGCAAGGTCGATCCGCTCGCCGATATCGAGACCATCGAGACCGAACTGATGCTGGCCGATATGGACTCACTCGAGAAGCGCGTTCCCAGCCTCGAGA
>JANMIB010000210.1:0-2264 GCA_031375605.1 Allobosea sp.
CGGCCAGGTGGTCGAGGATCTGGCGCTGCCATTCCCCGAAGTCGAGTTTCAGGCACTGATCACCAGGATCGCCACGCTGAAGCCGGATGCCGTGTTCGCCTTCTTTGCGGGTGGCGGCGCGGTCAAGTTCGTCAAGGACTATGCTGCGGCTGGCCTCAACAAGTCGATCCCGCTCTATGGCGCGGGCTTCCTGACGGATGGTACGATTCAGGCTCAGGGTGCTGATGCAAACGGCATCAAGACGACGCTTCACTATGCCGACAATCTCGACAACCCGGCCAACAAGGCTTTCCTCGCTGCCTTCAAGGCCAAGACGGGCCAGGATGGTGACATCTATGCCGTGCAAGGCTGGGATGCCGCGGCTCTGCTTGGTGAAGGCCTGAAGGCAACGCGCGGTGACTGGGCCGCAAGGGCCGAAGCCACCGCCGCCATGCGGGCTGCAAAGATCGACAGCCCGCGTGGGCCGATCTCGTTCAACCGGGCAGGCAATCCTGTCCAGAACATCTACCTGCGCGAGGTCCGCAATGGCCGCAACGAACTGATTGCGGTGGCGGGCCCATCAGTGGACGATCCGGCCCGCGGATGCCGCGCCGCCAATTGATCCGCTGCCGCTTTCTTCAAGCGCCGATCGGGCTGCGAGTGGACATGCTGTCGCCCGCGTCCTCCAATCTCTCTTGCCAGGAGCACCCCTCATGGACGCGGTAACATTCGCCGTTCAGCTGTTGAATGGCGTGCAGTACGGCCTCGTGCTGTTCCTCGTTGCGAGTGGGCTGACGCTGGTTTTCGGCATTCTCGGTGTCATCAACCTTGCGCACGGCGCATTTTATATGCTGGGTGCGTACTTCGCCTACTGGCTGTCGAGCTACACCGGCAACTTCTTCATCGCCCTCGTCGGCGCAACGGCGATCTCGTTCGCACTTGGCGTGGTGCTGGAAGAGGTCTTCATCAAACGCCTGATCGGACGGGACCATCTGGCGCAGGTGTTGCTGAGCTACGGCCTTATCCTTGTGATCGATGAACTCAGGCAAATCCTTTTCGGCAAGGATGTGCATTCGGTCGCCCCGCCAGCCTGGCTCAAGGGCTCGATCCAGTTGACCGACGTGTTGTCCTACCCGGTTTACCGCCTCGCCCTGTGCGGTATCTGCCTCGTGCTGGCTGCAGCCATCTTCTACATCATCCACAAGACGCGGCTTGGCATGGTGATCCGCGCTGGAGCCGAGAACCGCGACATGACCCGTGCGCTCGGCATCCCATTCGATCTCGTCAACCGCTATGTCTTCGCGGGCGGGATCGCGCTGGCGGCGCTCGGCGGCATCCTTGTGTCGCCTATCTCGACCGTGTTTCCCGGTATGGGCGACGGCATGCTGATCCTGTCGTTTGTCGTTGTCGTGCTGGGCGGCATCGGCTCTGTCGCGGGCGCTGCCATCGGCGCGTTGCTCATTGGTCTGACCGACACCTTCGGGAAAGTCTTCTTCCCGCAGGTGTCGTCCATCCTCGTCTACGTGCTGATGGCGGGCGTGCTGCTGTGGCGGCCCAACGGCCTGCTTGGCAAGAAGGAGAGCTGACATGGTCTCCTCGCTGTTCAGAGGCTCCAACGCCCTCATCGCCGCAGCCTTGGCCATCGGGCTGGTTCTGCCCTTCGTTGCGCCAGGCTATTACGTGCAGTTTGCCTCCAAGGCGATGCTGATGGGCATGCTGGCGCTGTCTCTTAATTTGGTGGTCGGCTATGGCGGACTTGTCAGCATGTGCCACGCGGCCTTTTTCGGCCTTGCCGGCTACATGCTCGCATTCCTGTCGCCCGAGAGCGGTGGTGCCTCCATCTGGTTGTCGCTCCCGATTGCTTTGCTCGTTGTCGGAGCGGTCGCTGCCGTCATCGGCGCGCTGTCGCTCCGGACGCGCGGCATCTACTTCATCATGGTCACGCTGGCGTTCGGTGAAATGCTTTTCTACTTCTTCCACGACACCAAGGTGGGCGGTGGCTCTGACGGCATGTACATCTATTTCAAGCCGGAAATCATGTTGGGCGGCCTGACTCTGCTCGATCTGGAAAGCAATCGGGTGTTCTATTACGTGGTGCTCGCAGCCTTGGTCGGCTCGGCCATGCTCATCCGAATGCTGGTGCAAGCCCCGTTCGGCCATGCTCTGGCGGCCGCGCGCGACAATGAGCGACGCGCGCGGTCGCTGGGCTATTCAGTGTTTCGCGTGCGTCTTGCGGCTTTCGTCATCTCGGCCATGATCGCCGGGCTGGCTGGCTATTTCTCCGC
>JANMIB010000245.1:0-3525 GCA_031375605.1 Allobosea sp.
AGTTCGGCCGCAAGTTCGGTGAGGCGCGACAGCAGCTTGCGGTTGGCCTCGAAGCCCTCCGTGGCCTGCATCTGCTGCATCAGCCAGGGCAGTTGCAGCTCGATCTTGCGGATGGACGGAGCCAGGGTCTGTGCCTCGGGCAGGCCGAGCAGGGCAAAGGTGCGGTAGGTTTCGACTTCAAGTGCCCGCTGCACCAGCGCGCCCGCTTTCGCAGAGGTGAGACCTTCATCCAGGATCAGAAGCCGCACGAAACCATCCGGGTCGGTGCGAAAATCGGTCGCCAGGATCGCGGCGTTGTCCTCCACCCGGGACGCGGCAAGATTTGCCACGCCGAAGATCGTCTCCAGGCTGTCAGTGACCTTGCTGTTCTTGACCAGGTGCAGATCGATCTGGACCATCAACGGTCCAGGTTGCGGCAGATTGTTCATCAACTTGGCGAACTCGCGACCCGCTGGCCGGAATGGCGCGTCATCCGCACCAGCCGAGGCATCAAACTCCCAGCTGTAGGTGCAGAACTCGCTGTGTCGCTCGAAGCGGAGGATCGAACCTTGCACGCTGACGCGGTGGTGCCGGGCATTTGCCGCTGGTGCCGGCAGGCTGCGCTGCGAGCAGAAGGCCGCGAGCGCATCGACAGCCGTGGAAGCCTGCCCCGCATCGGTGGTGTAGGCGAAATGCAGAATACGCCGCGGCGTGTCCATGGTCGCAAAAGGCCGCGCGTGCAACTCACTGAGAATGGCCGCGCGCGAGGGGTGGTCGCCATAAACGGGAGCGGGCTCTGGAACTGTCATGCTGTTTCCCCGGGAAATTCACGTATCTGCACCACATCCAATACGGATTGCGGAACTATCCAGATTGCGCCCAAAGGCGCGAGAAGTGTCATATCCGGCCCTGCGCCGGTGACCTCGTGTCGGAATGGCTCGTGGTCTGCAAACCGAGATGGCCGCCACAAAAGCCTGCCTCCGCGAAGGTGGGGGGCGGCCATGACACTGTCTGCGACCTTGCCCGCCTCACATCCGCTCAGGCATGATCAGGATGTCGCGGCCAACATCGGTGATGTTGCGGCGGCCACAGAAGGCCATCGTGAGATCAAGCTCCTTGTGGATGATCTGCAGCACCTTGGTGACGCCTTCGCCTCCCATCGCGCCGAGGCCGTACAGGAAGGCGCGACCGATATAGGTGCCCTTGGCCCCGAGCGCGATGGCTTTCAGCACATCCTGCCCCGAGCGGATGCCGCTGTCGAAATGCACCTCGACCTTGTCACCGACCTTGTCGAGAATGGGCTGAAGCGCCGCAATCGACGACATCGCGCCGTCAAGCTGCCGCCCGCCATGGTTCGACACGACAATCGCATCACAGCCCATCTTCACGGCGATCTCGGCATCTTCCGGGTCCATGATGCCCTTGACGATCAGCTTGCCGCCCCACATGCCCTTGATCCGCTCGATGTCTGCCCATGACAGGCGCGGATCGAACTGCTCGGACGTCCAGCTCGACAGCGAGCTCATGTCCGACACGCCCTTGGCGTGGCCGACTATATTGCCGAAGCTGCGGCGCCTGGTGCCGAGCATGCCCATGCACCAGCGCGGTTTCATGGCCAGATTGATCATGTTGGCGATGGTCGGCTTTGGCGGTGCGGACAGGCCATTCTTGATGTCCTTGTGGCGTTGTCCAAGAATCTGCAGGTCCACCGTCACCACCAGCGCCGAGCAGCCGGCAGCCTTGGCGCGGTCGATCAGGTTCTTGGTGAAGTCCCAGTCACGCAGGACGTAGAGCTGGAACCAGAAGGGCGTCTTGGTCGCCTGTGCCACATCCTCGATCGAGCAGATGCTCATGGTCGAGAGCGTGAACGGCACGCCAAACGCCTTGCAGGCCCGCGCCGCCAGGATTTCGCCATCCGCATGCTGCATCCCGGTCATGCCCGTCGGCGCACAGGCCACCGGCATGGCCACGTCCTGCCCGAGCATCCTGGTCGCCGTCGAGCGGCCTTCCATGTTGATGGCGACACGCTGGCGCAGCCTGATCTTCTCGAAATCGCTGGTGTTGGCGCGATAGGTGCTCTCGGTCCACGAGCCCGAGTCGGCATAATCATAGAACATGCGCGGTACACGGGCCTTGGCCAGAACGCGGAGGTCTTCGATGCAGGTGATGGTGGGCATGGGCGGGGTCCGTGAGAGGGGCGTCAGGTTGGTGTCGCGGTACAGGTTGTGGCAGGCTGGATGTCATCCTTCGACGGGGTCAGGATGAGGATCGTTGATGATCCAACCCAAAAATCCTCATCCTGAGCCCGCCAAAGGAGGAGTTCCAGCTATCACACTCACTCCATCACCGCTGCCTTGAGGATGCAGACCATGCTGGCTTCGCCGGGTTCTGTTCCGATGCAGCGCACGGTGTGCGGGCGGTCGCAGCGGTAGCGCAAGGTTTCGCCCGCTTTCGCCCGCTGGATGATGCCTGCGACATCGACCTCGAACTCACCGGACGTGACGGATAGGCACTCGACCGAGCCGCGCTGATGGCCTTCGGATTCGAGCGCCCCGCCAGGTTCCGATGAGACCGCATACCATTGCAGCCATTCCACCGTCTTGATCCAGCCGACGATGGCGAGGCGCATCTTGCCATCTTCGGAGACGAGGATCGGCGTGTCGGCCTTCGAGGACTTCTCGATGAAAGCCTCTTCCTCCGCATCTGACAGCACACGTTCTATTGAAACATCAAGGGCTTGCGACAGCCGCCAGATGGTCGCCAGTGTCGGATTGGTCTCGTTGCGCTCGATCTGGCTGATGATTGACTTGGCAACGCCGGATTGTTCTGCGAGTTCCGAAAGGGACAGGTTGTAGGCCTTGCGCAGGCGCTGGATGGTCTTGCCGAGATTGCCCGAAATGATCTGCGCGCCGCTCTCCATCTCGCGGGGTTTGTCCTTGATTTCGATGCCCATGCGGCGTGTTCCCATCCGTCCGGAAAAGCGGATATTTGTTTGAAATTCCGGACAAGACAATGCCCGTGTTGCGGCCATGGCGCAAGCAGGCTGTTCAGGCTGGCACTTTTCGCACGAGCAGGCCCAGTGCCACCATGCCGGCAAATGCCACAAGCCCGCAGACGGCCATCACGGACAGGGCGACGCCTGCGCCCGCCTTGTCGATGATCACGGCAAAGGCCATTGGCGAAAGAGACTTTGCCGCCAATGTCGGCGCTGCGATGGCGCCAAGCGTGCGGCCATAATTCTCGCGGCCCAGCAAACCCAGCGTGATCACGCCGCGCGCGATGGTGACCAGCCCGTTCGAGACGCCGTAAAGCACCGCGAATGTGACCACCCCGATGACAGCGCCGCCCATCAGTGCCAGCGCACCGAAGGCAAATGGCAATGTGCCCGTGGCGACATAGCCCAGCCGCATCACGGGATAAGCGCCGCCGAGCATGAGTTCGATCAGCCGCCCGGCCGATTGCGAAGGCCCGATCAACGTGCCGACAGTGACGGCCTGTGCTTCGGTCAGGCCCAGAGCGCCGAGCAGCGTTGTGATGTGGACCGAC
>JANMIB010000247.1:0-1879 GCA_031375605.1 Allobosea sp.
CTGGAACGGCACCATGTCGGGCCGTTTGGCCAGCCTTGTCGCAATCCAGCCGCCATGTGCCTCTGCAAACACCTGTGCAGCCTTGAGATCGGCGCGTTCGGGCAATGTCAGGACGATGTCGCCTGACGCGTTCGACACGCGCAAGGTGAACCTGCGCGCAGCCGTACGGCGCTTGACAGCCACCTTGAAGCGGCTGGTTCCATGCGCGACCTCGATGTGATCGGGGTCAGGCGGGGCTTTGAAGAAGGAGAAACGCATGCCGTTTGAATCTGGGGGATTCGCGGGCGTTTTGGAAGGGCCGCGAGCGAAAAGCGCCAGTTCTCAAAGAATGATCAGGCGCTCTTCACAACTCTCATCTGCTTGCGGGCCACCTGTACATTATCATTGTTGCGGCTTTTTGCGGCTTCCATGTCAAGTGTCAGCATGAAATCGGCGATGCGGGGTGCAATCTCCGAGCGGAAGCGCGAGCCGTTGAACACGCCGTAATGGCCAACCTTCTTCTGCATGTGGCGCACCCGCTTGTCATCGGGAATGTTGATGCACAGGTCATGCGCGGCATCGGTCTGGCCAACACCTGAAATATCGTCAAACTCGCCTTCCACGGTCATCAGCCCCACGCGGCGGATCGCTGTCAGATCCACTTTCTTGTCACGGTGCATCATCTCGCCCTTGGGCAGCAGATGCTTGCAGAACACGACATCGACGGTCTGGAGATAGAATTCGGAGGTCAGGTCCATCACCGCCATGTACTCGTCATAGAACTCGCGGTGCTTCTCGGCAGGTTCACCATCACCCTTCACCAGGTGACGGAACATGTCGTAATGGGCGTTCATGTGCTTATCCATGTTCATGGCCATGAAGCCTGACAATTGCAGGAAGCCCGGATAGACCGTGCGCAAAGCACCGGGATAGACCATCGGCACCTTGACGATGCAGTTGCGCTGGAACCATTCGAGCCCGCGCTCCTGGGCGATCTTGTTCACGGCCGTCGGCGCGCGGCGGGTGTCGATCGGCCCGCCCATCAGTGTCATGGAACGGGGCACATCGGGATCATTCTCGGCTTCCATCCGCGCGATTGCCGCGATCACGGGCACGGAGGGCTGGCACACAGCCATCACGTGCGTGTCGGGCCCGAGGTGCCTGAGCATGTCGATCACGTAGTCGATGTAGTCATCAAGATCGAAGGTTTCGGTCGCAGGCACCATGCGGGCATCGGCCCAGTCGGTGATGTAGACCTCGTGATCGGGCAGGAAGGCCTCGACCGTGCCGCGCAGCAGCGTGGCATAGTGGCCGGACATCGGCGCGACCATCAGGACCTTCGGCCCGCGCTGCCGCGAGGGCCTTAGCGCGCGTGCGAAGTGAACGAGCTTGCAGAACGGGCGCTCCCAGACGATCTGCTCGGTGACGGCGACACGTTCTCCGCCTGCCAGCGTGGTTGGCAGGTCGAAAATCGGCTTGCCATAGCGGCGTGTGGTGCGCTCGAACAATTCGGCGGATGCCGCCATTGTCTTGCCGAAGGACGTGTAGGTCAGGGGATTGACCGGGTTCTTGAAGATCAGCTGTGTCAGGTCGGACATGGCGCGGGCAGGACCCATCATCATGTGGGCGGTTTCATACAGATAGTACGGCAACATGCTGAACCCCGTGTTCGAACCTTGCACTGCAAAGATTGGCATTTTGCCAATCGTGTTGCATCGCACAAGATTTGGAAGATAGCGCTTTCATCCAGATATTCAATCACACTTTGCCTAATGACATATGTCTACGTAGCTTTACGGTGACATTGCCTCGGCTCAGGGTGACAATGCAGCGCATGACATCGACCCCTGCGCCATTTATGTGAGAGCAATGGCTGATCATATCGACATTGCCCTGGCCC
>JANMIB010000215.1:0-1612 GCA_031375605.1 Allobosea sp.
TTGCCATCGTGCAGCAGGCCGAGCTAGGCGCTGATGACCACGTGGCCGGTCCGGCCATTGTGGAGCAGGATTATACCTCGCTGCTGATCCCCGTCGGCTGGCGGCTGGTGATGACACCCGATGGCGACATGATCGCGCGGACCGCATCATGAGGATCACACGATGAAAGATACGGTCGATCCGATTCTGCTCGAAATCATCTCGCACGCGCTGGTCGCGGCTGCAGAGGAAATGTCGATCACCGTCTGGCGCACGAGCCGGTCCACCACCGTGCGCGAGCTGCTGGACTACTCGACCGCCGTGTTCGACGCCACGGGCCGCAACGTGGCGCAGGCGGCGCGCATGCCGGTGCATCTCAACTCGATGGAGTTGTGCCTCAACGAGATCACGGCGCGGCACCTGCCCCTGGACCAGTGGAATGAAGGCGATGTGATCGTCACCAACGATCCGTACTGCGGGGGCCAGCACCTGCCCGACTTCATCGCGTTCAAGCCGGTTCATGTCGATGGCGAGCGCATCGCCATCACCTGCGCGCTGACCCACCATGTCGATGTCGGCGGCGGGGCAGCTGGCGGCTACAACGCCCGCGCCACCGAGATCTTCCAGGAGGGCCTGCGCCTGCCGCCCGTCAAGTTCATCCGCAGCGGCGAAATCCAGCATGACCTGTTCGCCACGGTCCTGCAGAACGTGCGTGACCCCGACACTTTCAGGGGTGACATGCTGAGCCAGTTCGCGGCGCTGGAAGTTGGCGCCCGCTCGATCCGCGCCCTTGCCGCGCGCCATGGGGCGCAGACGATCCGCGCGGTGGCCGGGGCGTTGCTCGACCGCTCGGAAGCTGCCATGCGCGCGGCGGTCTCCGCCCTGCCCGATGGCGTTTACGAGGCCGAGGATTTTGTTGATGGCGATGGCCTGGAACCGGGGCAAAAGCGCATTGCCGTGCGCCTGACAATCGCGGCGGACACGCTGCACATTGACCTGGACGGCACGTCGGCGCAGGCCGCCGGACCGATCAATGCCACCATGGCGACGACCCGGTCGGCCGTCTATTACGCGGCCATTGCGGCGGCAGGCGTGGCAGCCGAGGCCAATTCGGGCTGCTACCGTCCCATCACCGTGACGGCTCCGGAAGGCTCGCTTGTCAACGCGAGATTTCCCGCCCCGGTCTCCATGCGGATGCTGACCGGCCACCGCATCGCCACCGCCGTGCTGAGGGCCTTCGCGCTGGCCGCGCCCACCCGCATTCCGGCGTCCTATTACGGCGTGACCTTCAACCATGCCATCAACATCCTGCACCACGGCGGACGACGACAGGTCTATTTCGATTATTCGATTGGCGGCTGGGGCGCGCATCCGGAGGTCGATGGCCCGTCAGGCTTTGCCGCCGGGTTCCACAACGGCCAGAACACGCCCGTCGAGATGGTGGAGGCGATCTTTCCGCTGCGCTTCACACGCTATGGCTTCGTGCCCGACACGGGCGGTGCAGGCACGCGGCGCGGCGGTCTCCGCCCTGCCGGATGGCGTTTACGAGGCCGAGGATTTTGTTGATGGCGATGGCCTGGAACCGGGGCAAAAGCGCATTGCCGTGCGCCTGACAATCGCGGCGGACACGCTG
>JANMIB010000307.1:0-6073 GCA_031375605.1 Allobosea sp.
CTTGCGCGTGATCATCGCGGCGGGAAAATTCCAGGGAGTGATCGCTGCAATGACGCCGATGGGCTGGCGTGTCACCATCACCCGCGCATTGGGGAACGGCGAGGGGATCGTTTCGCCATAGATGCGCTTGGCTTCCTCCGCATAGTATTCGACGAACGATGCGGCATAGACCACCTCGCCCTTCGCTTCGGCCAGCGGCTTGCCCTGCTCGCTGGTCATGATCAACGCGAGATCATCGGCATTGGCCATGATCAGGCTGAACCATGTCTTGAGGATTGCGCAGCGCTCCTTCGCCAACTTCTTCGACCATGTCTTGAAAGCGGCCTCGGCTGCTTCCACAGCTTCAGTCGCCTCCTTGGCACCGTGGTTTGGCACATGGGAGAGCACGGCACCCGTGGCAGGATTGTCGACCGGATCAACACCCGTACCGGTCCAGACACCGTTGATATAGGACTGGGACTTCAAAAGCGTGGGGTCTTTCAGCGGCATGGACTGGGTTTGCATGGAATGAAGCCTTTGAAATCGCATGGATAGATGGTGCGTACAGATGGAGCGGGCAGATCAGGCATTGCGGGAACATCTGCCAGCAGATGTGGATAGCAGGTCACGCATCCAAGTTTAAGCCATCTTGTCAGCTTGTCACGCACGCCACACGTGCAGCGGTTGCGTGCCTGTCCGGAATGGTGATCCATCATTTTGCTCGTATCCGTGGGCAACCCGAGATTGACAGGCTCATGTTCCGTTTGGATAGTCAGGCATCAGAAGAATCCAAGGGGCACGCCATGCTGAAATCCACCACGCACGTTGCTGCTGCAACAATCCTGTTCTCGCTCGTTTCCGGGTCAGCCTTCGCCTGCAATCGCGGCGTGGATGTGTGCTCCTTCAAGCTGTTCAACAACACCAGCATCAAGCTGGAGAGCTTTCAGGCTTCACCAGCCCGCGTGAACAAATGGGAAGAGGACATTCTCGGCTCGAAAGTGCTCAGCGCCGGCGGCGAGATCAACGTCAACATGAGCGACAAGCGCCCTGACTGCATCTATGATTTCCGCTTCAGGTTCGCCGACGGCGATGTGGTCACGCGCAAGGCTGTCAACGTCTGCAAGCTCGGGCGCTACACGCTGAATGAGTGAACCGCTTCACCCGACCTTCACGCCTTTCCAGAAGGCGATGCGGCCCTTGATCGCGCTCGCTGCGTTCGAGGGGTCCGGATAATACCATGCGGCATCCTTGTTCTCGGAGCCGTTGATGCTGATCGTCTGATAGTGCGCGGTGCCTTTCCATGAGCACACGCTTGTCGTGCTGCTGGGCTTGAAGAACTCCTGCTTGACGGACTCTGCGGGGAAATAATGGTTGTTTTCGATCACCACCGTGTCAGCGGAATCCGCGATGACCGTGTTGTTCCAGACTGCCTGCACCATGACCGTGATCTCCCCGGCACGATGTGCGCACCATGAGCCACCTTTGGCCATCGCGGCGGCAAGGTCAAATGCTGCGGATGCGCACTGGAGCTGGGTTGTCCCCGCACGTCCTCATCCTGAGCCCGCCCGAGGAGGAGTTCCGTATTTGCACCAGCTGTAGCTCCTCCTCGGGCGGGCTCATGATGAGGATGGTTGGTGGTGACAGGCCTCCGTGCCAGCGTTATGTGTCATGTCCTGGTCGGTTGGTGGAGAACGCATCGGTGATCGTATGGCTTTTCGAGCATCTGGTGCTGGTTCACATCATTGTCGGCGCGTTCGGGCTTGCAGCTTTCTGGGTGCCGGTAATCGGCAGGAAAGGCGGCGTGAACCACAAGCGCTGGGGGCGCTGGTTTGCCTGGGCGATGCTCGTCAACGGCGTGCTCGCCGCTGGCATGGCGGCATGCACGCTGATCGACCCGCTCGGAACCCATCCCAAACTCGCCGATGTCGCTCTCATCCGCGGAATCTTCGGCTGGATGATGCTGTATCTCGGCATCCTCACCGCCAGCCTTGCCTGGCATTCCCTGATGGTGGTGAAGAACAAGCTGAACCATGCGGCTGACCGCGCCCCGCTCCATGTTGGCATGCAGGTTCTGACAGTGGCCGCAGCGTTGAACTGCCTGGTGCAGGGCGCGCTGCTTGGCCAGCCCTTGATGATGGGCATGACGATCATCGGCTTTGCTTCTGCCGCCACGAATCTGTGGTTCATCTACAAACCTGCGCCGCCGCGCATGGACTACCTGATCGAACACCTGAAGGCCGGCGTCGGCGCGGGCATCTCGTGCTATACGGCCTTTCTGGCCTTCGGTGCGGTCCGGTATGCTCCGCAACACGCGCTGAACCCGGTTGCCTGGTCCATCCCCTGCATCATCGGGCTGGGCATCATCTTCTGGCATGCCCACAAGCGTAACTATTTCGAGCGGTTCGGCTGGAAGCGGGCGCGGCAGGCGGCGCGGTAAGATCATCCTACCCCGTGTTGCGCAGTCCCGCTGAAATGCCGTTGATCGAGATCAGGATGCCGCGCTGGGCCTTGTCGTCGGTCTCCCCGGCGCGCCAGCGGCGCAGCAACTCCACCTGAAGGTGGTTGAGCGGCGCGATATAGGCGAAGCGGTGGGCGATCGAACGGGCCAGTGAAGGGTTGTCCGCCAGCCGTTTGCCCGCACCCGTGATGGCTTCGATCGCCGCGACCGTGCGGCTCCATTCCGCCTCGATGTCACCGAAGATGCGCTTTCCCAGCGCGGCGTCAGGCACCAGACTTGCGTAGCGGCGGGCCATGGCAAGGTCAGCCTTGGCCAGCACCATGTCCATGTTGGAGAGCAGCGTACGGAAGAACGGCCATTCGCTGTTCATCCGCTTGAGCAGGGCCAGCCTGTCGGCGGGTCCGTCTGCGAGCAGCGCCTCGACCGCAGCGCCAAAGCCGAACCAGCCTGGCAAGGTGACGCGGCTCTGGCCCCATGAAAAGCTCCACGGGATTGCCCGCAGATCGTCGATGCGGCGGTTGGCCTTGCGCGAAGCCGGCCGCGAGCCGATGTTGAGTTGCGCGATTTCGGCAATCGGCGTCGCCGCGAAGAAATAGTCGGTGAAGCCATCGGTCTCATAGACCAGCTTGCGATAGGCCTGCATGCTGGCCTTTGACAGCGCCTCCGCCGTTTCGAGAAATGCTGGCGGCGGGGCTGCATCACGGGCTGAGAGTGTTCCTTCCAGTGTCGCTGCCATGATGGTTTCGAGATTGCGCCGCCCGATTTCGGGGTGGGCATATTTGGCGTTGATCACCTCGCCTTGTTCGGTGAGGCGGATCTGGGCCTTCACGGTGCCCGGCGGCTGGGCCAGAATGGCCTCGAAGCTCGGCCCCCCGCCGCGCCCCACCGTGCCGCCACGGCCATGGAACAGGCGCAGCGTGAGGCCCTGCTTGTCCTCGAACAGCTGCGCCAGGGCTGTCGATGTCTGATAAAGCTCCCAGTTGGAGGTGAAATAGCCGCCATCCTTGTTGCTGTCGGAGTATCCGAGCATCACGTCCTGCTCGGCCCCGGAGTTGCGCACGAGTGCCTCGATGCCGGGCAATGCGTAGAACGCACGCATGATCGTCTCGGCGGCGCGCAGATCGCCGATCGTCTCGAACAGGGGCACCACGATGAGCGCTGTGGCCGCATGGCCGATGTCGGCGGGAGCGAGCGTTCCCGTCATCAGGCCGCACTCCTTTTGCAGCACCAGCACCTCGAGCAGATCGCTGACACTCTGGGTGTGGCTGATGATGGCATGGCGAATGGTGGCGGCGCCGAAACGCTCGCGCAGATCCCGCGCCGTCTCGAAGATCGCGAGTTCGCCCTCGCTCTGGGCCGAATAGCGCGCGGTGCGCACCCTGAGCGGTCTTGGGTCGGCCAGCACGCGCAGCAGGCAAGCGCGCTTGGCTTGCTCATCCAGCCCCGCATAGTCAGGCTCGATTCTGCCCACGCACAAAAGCTCGGTGACAACGACCTCATGCCGCTCGGAGTTCTGGCGCAGGTCGGTCGTGGCCATGTGAAAGCCGAACACATCCACCGCGCGGACAAGCGGCCCGAGCCTGATCGGGATCAGCGCCGCGCCATGATGCGCCTTGAGCGAGGCGGCCACCGCAGCAAGATCAGCCATCAGGTCGGCGGCAGCGCCATAAGGCTCGCCTTGGGCAGCGCGCACGCGTGGCTCGGTGCCCGTGAGCGCCCGCAAGGTCGCGGCCACGCGGGCATGCACGCCCATGATGGCGCGGCGATAGGGCTGGTCATCGCGGTGGGGGTTGCTGTCGCCGGAGAGCGCGGCCAGAGCCTCGACCTCCGGACTCGCCCCCACCAGAACGCGCGACATGGACAATTCGCCCTTGAGCGCCAGCAACTCGCCCAGATAATGACGCAGCACGGTTTCGGCATGGCGACGGACAGCCGCGACAAGCGTGTCTGCCGTCACATTGGGATTGCCGTCACGGTCCCCGCCGATCCAGTTGCCCATCCGGAAGAAGGACGGCACGGGCTGGCCAAGCTGCTCCTCCAGATCGGCATAAAGCGCGGGGATCTCGGTGAGGAACGTGCTTTCATAATAGCCGATGGCGTTCTCGATCTCGTCGCGCACCGTGAGCGTGGTGTCCCTGAGCAGCCGCGTCTGCCACAGCTGGGTGATCCTTGCCCTGAGCAGCGCCGTGTTGCGCGCCTTGTCGCGGCTGCCATGCAGCGTGTCGCGCTCCGCCAGCAGCCTTGCGATGGCGCGTTCGGCATCAAGCGTGCTCTTGCGCTGCACCTCGGTGGGGTGGGCCGTCAGCACCGGCGAGACATAGGCCCTGGCGAGCGTGGCGGCGATGCGCTCGGTGCCCACGCCTTCTGCCTTGAGGCGCGCGAATGTCGAGGCCAGCGAGCCCGGCTGATGCCTGCCATCGACATCGAGAAGCGCGCGGCGGCGGATGTGGTGGCGGTCTTCGGCGATGTTGGCGAGATGCGAGAAATAGCTGTAGGCGCGCATCACCGAGACGGTTTCAGTGGGCGTCAGGCGGTGCAGCAGCGCATCCAGTTCCTGCCCGGCCTCGACATTCGACCTGGCGTTGAATGCGACCGACAGGCGGCGGATGGCCTCGATCACATCGAACACCTCCGCGCCTTCCTGCTCGCGGATCGTGTCACCCAGAATTTCGCCAAGCAGGCGAATATCCTGGATCAGCGGCTGATCCTTGTCCGGCATGCGTTTGTTCCTTCCGGCCATCACCAACCTGCACACAAAGCCTGATGCAAGTTCCGGGCTAGCAGGGTGCTGCCAAACTCGATACGCGCCATTGCGAGCCACGCGAAGTGATGAAGTAACCGTTTACGGTGCATTTACGGTGGCATTTACGGTGACATGATATCAATTGCATGATCTTGCACATCGTGCCATGCTTTGCATCATGTCACGCCAGTCCCGCATCACTGTTCCCGGCCTTCCGCACCATGTGACCCAGCGTGGCAACCGAGCCATGGCGGTGTTCAGCGAGCCATCCGATTATCAGATCTACATCGACCTGATGGCCGAGCGCTGCGCTGCGCGTGATGTGGCGTGCTGGGCCTATTGCCTGATGCCCAACCACATCCACCTTGTGCTGGTGCCATCGACCGAGGACGGGCTGGCGCGCGCGGTTGGCGAGGCGCACCGGCGCTATGCCGCCTTCTTCAATGCCCGCGCGCGTGTCACGGGGCATCTGTTCCAGGGCCGCTTCTCCTCCGCCGCGATGGATGACGACCATTTCATCGCAGCGGTGCGCTATCTCGCCCTCAATCCGGTCAAGGCAAAGCTGGTGAAGCGGGCGCAGGACTGGCGCTGGAGCAGCGTGGCAGCGCACCTAGCCGGGCGCGATGACGCCTTGGTGCAGGTGGCCCCCGTGCTGGAGCGCACAGGGAGCCGCTTTGCCGATCTGCTCGATCTCTCGCGGCAGGAAAAACTGGCGCTTGCGGGCTTCGAGATGAAAGGCGTCATCGGCCGCCCCATGGGCTCGGCCCAGTTCATCGCGGACCTCGAAGAGCGCATGGGCCGAACCCTCGCACCGGCCAAGCGCGGGCCGAAGCCGAGGCTAAGGGAGGAATGATGATGCAATTGATATCATGTCACCGTAATTACGTAATTAC
>JANMIB010000310.1:0-3034 GCA_031375605.1 Allobosea sp.
AGGTCCGGATGTCGCGTTCGGCAATGGCAGACATTTGGCCTCCTGATGTGGCAACCACGCCAGAAGGCATGGTGAACAAAAGGTTAGCAAGACAACACTGCCGAAGTGGTTAGGGAGAGTGGTTAGGGAGAGTGGTTAGCCGCGCTGATTAACACTGCTGCTCAAAACGCACGGGCTTTGGCATAGCCTTGAGGATGGGCAACTTCCCATGCGCTCTGGTCCTCTTCCAGGCCGATCAGCGCAAGGCCGTGGGCGATGGATTCAAACTGTCCGCCTGAATCAAGCTTGTCCGGGCCGAAACGCTCCTCGAACACGCGGCGCACGGACGGGATGTAGGAGGTTCCGCCGGTCAGGAACACGCGGTCGATATCGGCTGGCTTCAGATGTTCCTTCTCGAACAGTGCGTCGACCGTGCTGCCGATGCGGGCAAGATCATCCTTGATCCAGCCCTCGAACTCGCCGACCTTGATGGTCTGCTCGATGGTGATGTCGCCCTTGCGGAACGAGAAAACCGTTTCCGGCCCAGAGGACAAAGCCACCTTGGCCGCCGAAACGGCGCGGTAGATCGCAAAACCCCAGTCGTTCTCAATCACCTCGATCAGCTTGTCGATCATGTCGGGTGCCAGCGCGATCTTCTTCAGCTTTTCAAGCTCACGCCGGTTTTCGGGCGATTTCAGCATGGCAAGCTGATGCCAGCGCGCGAAGTTGGCGTAGTAGTGCGCAGGCACCTCCATGACCTTGCCCATCGAGCAGTACTGGCTGCCCTTGCCAAGCTTTGGCGAGACAACGGCGTTGATGATCCGGTAGTCAAAGCTGTCACCGGCAATGCCGACGCCTGCATGGCCCATCGGGATCGCCCGCATCGCGCCGTTCCGGCGCTCGAAGCGGATGATCGAGAAATCGCTGGTGCCTCCGCCAAAATCGCCGACAAGGATCGTCGCATCGTGCTCAAGGCGCTGCGCGTAGTAATAGGCCGCACCGACAGGCTCATAGACGTAAGTCGGCTTTGCCAGCCCCGTGAGCTGGTAGGCGGCATCATAACGCCGGTGCGCCAGGGCCTCATCGGGATTGCCGCCTGCAAAGGCCACGGGCCGACCCGCGACGATCCGCGACGCCTCCACCGGGATCTGGCCTTTGGCATCCTTCAGCACAAGGCCGAAGAATGTGGCCAGCAAGTCCTCGAACAAGAATCTTGTCGAGAAAATGCGGGTATCGCGAAACACGGCGCTGGCGATGTGGCTCTTGAAGGACTGGATGAAGCGGGTTTCGCCGACAGAGGCAAGGTAGTGCTCGATCGCGAACAGGCCGCCGGTGGTCTCGACCTTCAGCAACCGGTCATCGTCCGCACGCTCGAAGCACAGCACCGAGCGATAGACATCCTCAATGCTGCCGGCATGAGGATAGGTCACGCTCCGCACGCCTTCCCCGCGCCTGGCCACCGCAATAACGGTGTTGGTGGTGCCGAAATCGACACCGATGGATAGGTCAGGCATGGTCTGTGCTCCGGCGAGAACGTGCCGCAGAAATGAAACCCGGTTTTCCGCAACACGTCCGCTCTCGATCATCGTGATCGACCACACGTCCGCACCGAAGCTGAATCATCCGGAGAGGCGGTGGTTCGAGGGCGCGGGAAATACCGCGTCGCACTCCTCTTGGGAAGCGGCAATCCGCGAATGTGAAAATCAGCCGCAACGCGCGCCAGAACCGTTGCGCCGCGCAAACCTGCCCTCTATAAGCACGCGTGTCGGGGCGTAGCGCAGCCCGGTTAGCGCACTAGTCTGGGAGACTAGGGGTCGTGGGTTCAAATCCCGCCGCCCCGACCAATTCGATCTCAACCGAGAACAAAAGATTTCATCTGGCTAAGCGCTTTACGCAGCACCAAATGAGATCACACATCCGTGATTGCGGGCTTGGCACGCATCCATTCGCATCGGTGACGGTTATCATTCTTACAAGGGAGTGCTGACCATGACATACGAGACGGAATTGGATGAAAACGGACATTCTGGCGGCGTGGCAAGGATTGGCTTTCTCGCAGCCGCTTTCGTGATCGCGGCCAGCGTTGCTCTCGCAGGCAGCGTGATCAGCGCCTGGGCGCAATCCTCGCCATCAAGCTGGCCCGTGCTGCCCGAAACCTTCGAAAGCACGGGCGGCGGGGGCTGGATGATCACCGAATATCGCCCGGTGACCTCTGGCACTGTCTGCAAGACCGATTTTGTCACCGTATCGCCAGACGGCAAGGACAAGTACCCTGCAACGGTTGAGTGGACCGCGATCCCCCGCGATGGCGGCATCTATTGTGCCAGCGGCAAATGGCGAACCAAGGATGGCAGTGGCTCCGGCACCACGCCGCTCGAGGTGTTCATCAAGGACGGGGTCGTGCGGCGCGCGCCGTGAGCCACGAAACGGCCAGATCGGCCTTGCCTGCGGCTGCACGATTTAATGGCTTGTAGCTTCCGCAAGGTCATGTAAATCTGCGTTCCTGCCACATGCCAGGAGCGAGCCCATGTCAGACCCAGCACCAGGCCCCGTCGATGCGTTCGGCGGGCTTGTTGTCCTTGCATTTGAACTGCTCGATTCAGAGATCGGACGCGCACCCGAACGCGTCGTCGATGTCTTCAAGAATCCAAAGCTCATCGGTGCCGCACAGACTGCGATGCTCAAATTCGCCAAGGGACGCGATCCCGGCGCGAGTACGATGGTCACGCCCGAGGAGTTCGCCAAACTCCGCGATTCGGTTGTCGATGGGGTCAAGACAGCTGCCACTGACGAATATCTCAAGCAGATCAAGGCCTCGACCAAGTTCAAGGCCCTCGAAGGGCAACTCGACAGTTTCGAGAAGGCTTTCAACTCGTCCGCGCTCGGTGTCTGGATCGACGAGAACGAAGGCTATCTTTATGTCGTGGGGGCCGCGCTCGCCGTGGGCGCAGGCGTCGCGCTGTATGTGACCAAGCCGAGCGGGCCGGTGATGGAGCTGGCGACCAAGGAACTGGCCAAGCAGAAGTTCAAGATCGTCAAGGTCGGCTCCCTGCAA
>JANMIB010000350.1:0-6289 GCA_031375605.1 Allobosea sp.
CTGGCGGAGCATCCGATGATCGGCGATGCGCGCGGCATCGGCCTGATCGGCGGCATCGAATTCGTCAAGAACAAGGCAACGCGTGAACAGTTCGAGGTGAAGAAGGCCGTTGCGGCCAAGTCCTGCACGTTTGCGCAGGAGGAGGGGTTGATTGTCCGGCCGCTCGCAGGCGACCGGGTGGCCTTCTGCCCGCCGCTGATTATCAGCGACGCAGAAATCCACGAACTGTTCGATCGCTATGAGCGGGCGCTGGTCAAGACGCAGAACTGGGCCAAGGCAGAGGGAATGCTGGGCTGAGCCCTCTCCCTGGACGGAAGAGGGAGAGCGCGCAGTGATGTTTCAGTTCGCATCTTCCCTCTCCCGTTCAGGGAGAGGGTGGCGCGGCAAAGCCGTGACGGGTGAGGGCCTTCACCCAAACCGGCGGCCACCACCACCTGAACGTGGCGGGCGGGCACCTTGCGAGCGAGATTCTGGAGGACGTGACGAGCGAGGAGCGCCTTCGCCGCCATTGTCCAGAAAGCGCGGCAGGAATTCAGCGCGGTCACCGCGTGGAGCGCGAGGCTCATCGCGGAAACCGGTCGCATCACCTGCACGAACGGGCTGTGCGGCGGAAGGACGATCACCCCTTGGACGATCATCGCGCGGGGCCGGGCTGCGCGGACGATCATCACGCGGGCGATCTTCTCTGGGGCGATCCTGTCTTGGGCGATCCTGCCCCGGACGATCCTGCCTTGGGCGCTCGTCGCGATAACGCTCATCGCGGCGGGGCTCCGAAGCAGGCTGGTTGCTCCACGGCGCGTCATTGCGCACTTCACGCTCGACATCGCGCGGTGCATCACGCCTGACATCATCGCGGCGCACATCATCACGGCGTGTATCGTCACGGCGGCTATCATCACGCCTTGGCGGACGCGCTGGCCCATCGGCACGGGCAGGGCGATCCGTGCGAGGTGGCGGCGGGCCGCGCTCCTCGCCACGGCGACCGACGCGCGGGGCATCTTCGCGGCGGCTGGTGTTGCGGCCACGGCGACCACCGCGCTCTTCGCGTTCGTCAGAAATCCGCTGGCCACCCGCAGCAGCCTTGGCCAGATCAAGCCCTTCGACCACCATCACGGGGATGGCGCGCTTGATCAGCTTTTCGACCGCCTTCAGCTTGTCGCGCTCATCAGGCGAGCACAGCGTGATGGAAATGCCGACTTTGCCTGCGCGGGCCGTGCGCCCGATGCGGTGGACATAAGCCTCCGGCTCATCCGGCAATTCCGCGTTGATGACATGGCTGACATCCTGGACGTCGATGCCGCGCGCGGCAATGTCGGTGGCGACCATGATCTTGGCTTCACCGGCCTTGAACTGGGCCAGTGCCTTCTGGCGTGCGCCCTGGCTCTTGTTGCCGTGGATGACCACGGCGTTGAGACCGTATTGTTCGAGATACTCGGTCAGCCGGTTGGCACCATGCTTGGTGCGGGCGAAAACCATGGCGCGGGTCACATCGCGGGCCGAGAGTATCTTTAGAAGTGCGTCCTTCTTGGCCTGGAGCGGCAGGTGCACCAGATGCTGCGCGATGCGCTCCATCGGCACAGCTTCAGGGCGAACCTCGACCGTGATCGGGTTCTTCAGCAGCTTCGAGGCAATGTCACCAATGCTTTCGGGCATGGTGGCAGAGAACAGCATCGACTGGCGCTGCGCCGGGAGCAGCGCGAGAATGCGCTTGATGTCGCGGATGAAGCCCATGTCGAGCATGCGGTCAGCCTCGTCGAGCACAAAATACTGCACCGACGAGAGCTTGCACTGCTTTTGCTGGATCAGGTCGACCAGACGGCCGGGGGTGGCAATCAGGATGTCGAGACCGCGCCTGAGCGCGTCGATCTGCGGATTGATGCTGACGCCGCCGAAGACGCAGGCATGGGCGAAATGCTGGCCCTTGGCCAGTTCCCTGACTGATTCGTGGATCTGGATGGCAAGCTCGCGGGTTGGTGCGAGAATGAGCGCGCGGGTCGTGTGCGGCTCGGCCTTCGAGCCTGCCGAACGCAGACCATGCAGGATCGGCAGCACGAAGGCTGCGGTCTTGCCCGTGCCGGTCTGGGCGAGACCCAGCATGTCGCGGCCCTCGATCAGGTGCGGGATGGCCTGTGCCTGGATAGGCGTGGGTGTGTGGAAACCGGCGAACTCAAGCGCACGGTTGAGCGGAGCGGCCAAGCCGAACTCCGCAAAGGTAGCTGTCATTGGAGATAGTGCTTTCATATTGGCCAAAGCAGCACAGTGGCTGTCGGCGGAGGGCGGATCAGACAGTCACGCCCCGGTAAACTCGCATCTTGAGCGTCTTTGCGTGAAGATCTGTCACGTCGAAAGCGCCGGGCGTCTGATTGCGAGCCTGAGCCACGCGACAATCGCGGGCTGTGATGTGCATATGGTCGTCATGTTGCACTGCGTCAAGTTTTTTCAGTGATCGACGCTGTCACGCGCACCTGTCGGGGCAAGCCTATGCGAGCCTTTGTAGCCCGAAGCGCTTCATGTCGCGCAGCAGCCTGATGAACAGGGCGGCTTGATATTCAGCCGTCTGGCGGCCCTTGTCCGGCGTTGCGATCGACGCATCGCCCGCCGTGCCATCGCTGTGGATGTCCTGTGCGATCCAGGCGAAAGCCGTCATCCCGGTCGGGCGCAGGATGTCGAAGGTCTCGGCAATCTCCACCGTGCTGGGCTCGAAATTGATCGCATGGGTCATTTTCACGAGGTCAGGCCGGAAATGCAGCATCAGCGATGTTTCCATGTCCCCGCCATGGATGCCGACAGCCCGCTCCTTGTCGGTGTAAAGGCCCGGCGGCACCCCGAGCCGCGACCATGACGACGAAACGGCCAGCATGCCGAAGCGCACGCGCAACTCGCGGCAGACAATCTCCATGAGAGCGACATTGCCGCCATGTGAGTTGACGAACACTAGCTTCTTCAGGCCTGCCCGGTTGACAGCTTCGCCGATCTCGGTCCAGGCCTTGAGGGCTGTCCCGGCGGTCAATGTCACCGTTCCAGGGGAGCGGATATGCTCGTTTGATTTGCCGATGCTCTGCACGGGCAACACCAGCACATCAAGTTCGGCGGGACACTGGCTGAATGTTTCGCGCAGCATGCCCAACGCGATTTCCGTGTCTGTGGAGACCGGCAGGTGCGGTCCATGCTGCTCGATGGCCGCAACGGGGAGGACCACGAGTGTGGTTTCCGGGTCAAGGCCGGCAAAATCGCGGGTGGTCAGATCACCCCAGTGGCGGATGGGCATTGTAAAGGCTCCGGTCTGTGAAGGCGCTGTGTGAAAATCCTGCCCTGCTGAAGCAAGGAAAGAAAGGCCGCGCCAGCGGAAGGCCTGCCGATATTGGCCACAGGCCGGACAGCAGACACGAGATCACGGCGTGTGTTCGCTACAATGACTGAAGGGTCAGGAGCATTGCAAAAAAATCAGTGTCTGGCCCTGCGGTTCAATAGGCGCCCTTGCCAGTGAAAATGAGTCTCACGGTCAGAAGGATGATGCGCATGTCGAGCCAGAAACTCCAGTTGCCGATATACCAGATATCGAGGTCGATCCGCTTTTTCATGCTCTCCATCGTGGGGGTCGGGCCACGGCTTCCATTGACCTGCGCCCATCCGGTCAAGCCGGGTTTCACATGGTGGCGGTGCGCATAATCACCGATCTTGCTTGAATAGAGCTGGCCATGCGCTACGGCGTGCGGGCGTGGGCCGACGATGGACATGTCGCCTCGCAGGACGTTCAGCAACTGCGGCAACTCGTCGATGCTGGTGCGGCGGATGAAGCGGCCTGTTCGGGTGACGCGTTCGTCATTGGGCTTGGCCTGGATCACGACAGGGCCGTTCTCTGTGACGTGCATGGAGCGAAATTTGTAGATCAGGAATGGCGCGTCGTTGAAGCCGTCCCGGTGCTGGCGAAACAAGATGGGCCCGCGGGATTCCAGCCTGATCGCCAGGGCAACCATCGCCAGCAAAGGCGCGAGCATCAGGAGCGCAACACCTGCCACGACAAGATCGAAGCAGCGCTTGGCAGCCTGCTCGAACGTGCTGAGGGGCTCTCGCGACAGCTCGATGGCGTTGTCCCCGATGCGTGTCGAGGTGGCCGTGCCGGGCCACACGAGGCTGGGGTCCACCAGCAGCCGGACACGCAAAGGTGCAAGCCGGAGGTTCTCGGCGACCATGCGCACATCATCGAGCTTGATGGCTGACGCGCAGATCAGCAACTCGTCAACTTTCCGGTCGCGCAGGTCGGCAATCACGGTTCTGCTGAGTTCTGCCGCCGATTCATCCGTCCGCACCGATGCCGCACTCCAGATCCTGTTGATACTCACGCCGCGCACGGTTCCTTCCCGCCGCAGGATGTCGGACCATTGGTCATCACCGATGATGAGCAGGCCCATTCTCTTGCGGATGATGTATCCCGTGCTGAACGCCCACTCGATCACGCGCCACACGGCGACGCGCAGGCCGACAAGGAACAACAGGCCTAGTCCGAAGAACAGCAACGTCACGCCGCGCGAAAACTCGGCGCCAAGTTTCAAAGTGAAAAGAATGGCGGTCATCGTGGCCACGACCATGATCCACGTCGATGTGACCTGCGAAATCTGGCGACCGATGCCATCCCATTCGAGCCGGCCGGATTTGCCGTAAAGCCCGCGCGATGTGGCGATGATGATGAACAGCAGGGCAGTCACTTCGGCTGAGCTGAGCGTCATGTCGCTGACGGACAAAGACACGAATGTGCCTGACAGATAAACAACCGCAGCCAGCTTCAGAGCCAGCATGATGGACGTGATATCAACGCAGATCAGCAGCACAGGTATCAGGTTGCGGCTGAAAGCCCCCCGCGCGTGATGATTGTCTTCATCCGAACTATCAAAATATTTTGTTTCGTGCACGGTGTCCATCGAGTCTGACACGTACGCCCCCTGCCATCGCAATGATGGTTACGTAACGCAGCACCATCGCACGGGCAAGGTGGTTAAGCGATTCTGAATCCGTTGATTCCTGATGTGTGTTTTGGGCAAAATTTCAGGTTTATTCGAGTATTGAAAAATTCAAATTTGTCACTTTGGTCTAAAAAAAATCTGTGGTCATGAATTTACGTATATAAGTAATATAACATTATTCTATATTTTTTGTCATTCTGATTTCAATTTAAGTTGAGGCATAACGACTAAAATTGTATTCTAGCAATCAGGAAAATCCATTCTCTGCTTTGCATGCACTACACATGTCGGCGCGTTTGAAAATGGCCACCCATCACAAATTTCATTTTTGGGTTAATGTGGTCGGCAAGCTCCTTTTGCCCCGCTGTGGCCAGTTGACATCCTGCGGTGCAGGCACGCCGTTTGACGTCAGATCCGTGACATCAGATCCGGTGTTCCAGTCTGCGTGCCGGGTTGCCTGCAACCGTTGTGCCCGGCGCGACGCTTTTGGTAACGACAGCTCCCATGCCGATCATCCGCAGGAATGGCGTGAACGCAGCCGCAAACGTGACGATGCCCCGTTTCGATGAGGAGCAGAAAGCGGCGTCGTCACCTCCAAACGCTGGATCAGGGCAATTGCCTGCGTGATAGCGTGCCGGGGAAGCACCTTTGCGCTTGCTGTTGACGGTGTTTGCGGCATGATGGAGCCGTAACGTCAACGGGCCTCATCATATCAAATGCCATGGCATAACAAAGTACAATGGAAAGAGGGACTGTTCCTCAGGCCGCACCATCTGCAGCAAAATGATCGTTATCATAAACACTTGCTTGAAGCGCGCACCAGAGCCGTCACACCATATCCCTGGGGCTTCTCGGCACTTGAGATTGATCGCGATCTTGCCGCACAGGGTAAATTTGGCCTGAGGCGTGCCAGCGGCCTGTTGCCAGATGGCACGCCGTTCGATGTGCCGACGGACTCTGCCTTGCCGGCCCCGATCGATGTTCCCGACAATGCGTCCAAGATGCTTGTCTGGCTCTGCATGCCGATGGCAACGCCCAATTCTCGTGAGGTGTCGGAGGTGGGCGAGGAGGGTGCCAGCCGCTATCTGGGAACCGTCGAGACCTTTATCGATTCGACGGCATCGCTCAGGATCGAGGAAGAGATCGAGATCGCCTATCCGCGCCTGAGCCTTGAATTGCGCAAGACACCGAAGCCCGGTTTTGTCTGCATCGGCGTGGCTCGCATCCTCGAACTCAGGGACAAGTCCCTTGTTTTCGACGACATCTACGCCCCGCCTGTGCTGCTGTGCTCGGCGCATCCGGTGGTCGACGGCTGGATGGACCGTGTC
>JANMIB010000372.1:0-1571 GCA_031375605.1 Allobosea sp.
GATCCGCTATTGGGGACTGTCGAACTTTCCGGCGTGGCTCGCTGGGAAAATCGCCGCGCTGGCCACCATGCGCGGCCAGCCGGGGCCGATCGCGCTGCAATCATTCTATTCTCTGGCCAACCGCGACATCGAGGACGAGCACGTGCCGATGGCAACCGACGCCAGCATGGGGATCGTGCCGTGGAGCCCGCTTGCGTTCGGGCTGCTGACCGGCAAATACGATCGCACGACCGTCGAAGCCGCATCCCCCCGCGCCGCTGGCCTGCCGCGTGATGCCGCAACAGAGGGTACTGCTCGCCCGGAAGGCGACAAGCGGCTTGATGGCGCGAACCCGTTTGGTGACACGCTGTTCACAGAGCGCAACTGGGCGATCCTCGACATGCTCGGAAAGGTGGCCCGCGAGACCGGCGAGAGCCATGCCCGTATCGCGCTGGCCTGGGTCGTGGGCAGACCCGGCATCACCTCGACGCTGATGGGCGTCAGCCGCGCATCGCAGGTGCTGGACAATGCCGCTGCGCTTGGCATCGCGCTCTCCGATGAGCACCTTGTGGCGCTGGACGCCATCAGCCAGCCAGACAGGCGCATGCTCTACACGCTGTTCACGCCTGAGATGCGTCAGCATGCTGTGTTCGGTGGCGCAGAGGTGCGGGATTGGAGGGCTTGAGCGCCACGATCAGATGGGCACTTGATTCTGGAAATAACGCGGATGATCTAGATCGGCGATGAGGCCTGCCTGGGTTGGCTGCCAGCCCAGCAGCGACTGCGTTTTCGCGCTCGACGCCGGGCAATCGATGCCAAGGAAGCCCGCGAGCCAGCCGAAATGTCCGGCTGCTTCATCAGGCGATTTCGAGGCCACGGGCAGCTTCAGGCGTCTGCCTATAACCTCCGCGATGTCCCTGACCTGCACACCTTCATCGGCAATGCCGTGCAGACGCGACCCGGCGGGCGCATTTTCCAGGGCCAGCCGGAACAGCCGCGCGGCATCCAGCCGGTGCACGGCGGGCCAGCGGTTGCGCCCGTCTCCCACATGGCCCGAGACGCCTGTGGCACGGGCAATCCCGATGAGCGCGGGAACAAAAGCACGGTCGCCATCACCATGCACCGATGGCGGAAGGCGCACCACCGAGGCGCGCACGCCTTGTTCTGCCAATCGCAGCACGGCGTCTTCCGACGCCACCCGTGGCGCGCCGACGGAGGCGGTATCGCCCGCATCATCTTCGGTCAATGTCCTCCCCGGCGGGACGAAGACAGTTGTTCCGGATGTGACGACCATCGGTCGTCCCGAGCCAGTAAGTGCCGCACCCATGGCCTCAACGGCGCGCAGGTCGGTGTTGCCATTGGCTTCGTATTGCGAAAAATCATGGATGAAGGCGAGATGGATCACGCCGTCCGAGCGATCCGCGCCACCCTTCAGACTGTCGAGATCATCGAGCGAGCCGCGATGATCTCGACAGTCTGAAGCGTGGCGCGGATCGCTCGGACGGCGTGATCCATCTCGCCTTCATCCATGATTTTTCGCAATACGCAGCCAATGGCAACACCGACCTGCGCGCCGTTGAGGCCATGGGTGC
>JANMIB010000379.1:0-7880 GCA_031375605.1 Allobosea sp.
CCGCCAGCCGCGCCATGAAGCTGCCGTTCGTCACCACCTATCATGGCTCTTATGCCGGTTCGTCCGCGGTCAAGGTACTCTACAATTCGGTGATGGCGCGCGGGGATGTGGTGATCGCCAATTCCCATTACACCGCCGACCTGATCGCGACGATGCACCCTGCCGCCCGTTCCCGGATCAGGGTCATTCATCGCGGCACGGATTTTTCGACCTATCAGCCATCTGTCATTGATGCTGACCGGATCATGGCGCTGCGTTCGGCCTGGGGCGCCCAACCGGACCAGCGCATCGTGCTGCTGGCAGGGCGCCTGACGGGCTGGAAGGGTCAGCGCGTGCTGATCGAGGCTGCGCGGCTGCTCCACATGGCGGGCAAGGCCCCCGACACCGTCTTCGTGCTGGCGGGCGATGCGCAGGGCCGCGATGATTACGTGCGCGAACTCGATGACCTGATCACCGGCGGTGGGCTTGGCGGCATCGTCCGCCGTGTCGGCCACTGCTCCGACATGCCCGCAGCCCTGCTGGCGTCAGCTGTGGCGGTGGTGCCATCGACCGAGCCTGAAGCCTTTGGGCGGGTGGCTGTCGAGGCGCAGGCCATGGCGGTGCCGGTCGTGGTGTCCGACCTTGGCGCTGTGCCCGAAACGGTGCTGGCCCCACCCCAGTGCACCCCGCAGGAGCGCACCGGCTGGCGGGTGCCGCCCGGCAATGCAGAAGCACTGGCCGCGGCCATCGCAGATGTACTCGCCCTGCGCCCCAGTGCGAGGGACGCGCTGGGACAGCGGGCGCGCCGCCATGTCGAAGCCCATTTCTCGCTGCAGAACATGGTGGGACAGACGCTCGATGTGTATGCCGCCCTGCTCGGAAAATAGACAATGTCCACCGTCATCGCCGGTTTTGGCATCAACAGGGTGATGCAAATGTTGACATCGCTGGCCATTGTGCAATTTGTGCTGTCATCAGTGCTTCGCGCACGAAACGACAGGAGAGACTCCCATTCGCAGACCATTTCGCGCCCTACCCGTGCCCCAGAAAGACGGTCCCCGCATCAATCGTGACATTCGCATCCGCGAGGTCCAGCTGATTGACCAGAACGGCGACAACAAGGGCATTGTCCAGACACCCGACGCGCTGAAGATGGCTGAGGATGCCGGTCTCGATCTTGTCGAGATTTCCCCCAATTCGACCCCGCCAGTTTGCAAGATCCTCGATTATGGCCGCTTCCGCTTTGCCGAGCAGAAGAAGGCGGCAGAGGCCCGCAAGAACCAGAAGGTCATCGAGATCAAGGAAATAAAGCTCAGGCCGGGCATCGACACGCATGATTATGACGTCAAGATGCGCTCGCTGAAGGGCTTCATCGAGGAGGGCGACAAGGTCAAGATCACCTTGCGCTTCCGTGGCCGCGAAATGGCCCACCAGCATCTCGGCATGGATGTGCTGAACCGGGTCAAGGCGGAAACAGCCGCCTTTGTGAAGGTGGAATCAGAACCCAGCATGGACGGCCGCCAGGTCGTCATGGTTCTCGCACCGAAATAGACGGTTTCCTCACGCCGGACTGCCTTTTGGTGCCCGGCGTCTTGCGTTCACGTCAAGATGTGGAGCATCGCAGAAGTCGGTGTGCGGCCTTGCGCATTGCAGCCTGGTGGCTTGCGGTCCAGTGTGACCCCAAACGCGAGGCCTGTTCATGCACTTCTCCCTCACCGATGAAGAACAGATGATCCGCGACACGGCGCGGAAGCTGGCGGCAGACAGGCTTGCGCCGTTCGCTGCGGCACTCGACCGGGGCGATGGCCGCGCCGAGTTGCTGGCCAACCTCAAGCTCCTGGCCGACAACGGCTTTGCCGCCCTCAATGTCGAGGCGCAGTATGGTGGCACACAAGCCGGGACCATGGCGTTTGCACTGGCCATCGAGGAACTTGGCTATGCCTGTGCCTCGACAGCGGTGACGGTGTCTGTGTCGAACATGGTGGGCGAGGTCATCCAGGCCTGCGGCACAGAAGCCCAGAAACACGAACATCTGCCAAAGCTGGCGGACGGAACCTATCCGGCTGGCGCATTCTGCCTGACAGAAAGCAGCGCCGGCTCGGATCCTGCCGGGATGCGCATGCAAGCGCGGAAGGATGGCGACACCTACGTGCTCAACGGCACGAAAATCTACATCACCAGCGCTGAATATGCCGGCATCTTCGTGGTCTGGGCCGTGACCAACCCTGATGCGCCCAAGGGCAAGGGCATCTCGGTCTTCCTGGTGCCGTCCGGCACGCCAGGGCTGATCGTCGGCAAGGCCGAAGACAAGATGGGCCAGCATGGCTCGGCCACCAACACGCTGCATTTCGACAATTGCCGCGTGCCGGCCAGCGCGCTGATGGGCAAGGAAAATGACGGCTTCCGCATCGCGGTGGGCGAACTCGCGGGCGGGCGCATCGGCGTGGCGGCGCTGTCGCTCGGCATCGCGCGGGCGGCCATGGACGCGGCGAAATCCTACGCGAAGGAACGCAAGCAGTTTGGGCAGGCCCTCGCTGATTTTCAAGGATTGCAATGGATGATTGCCGACCGCGAGGTCGACCTGCAGGCCTCGCGCCTTATGATCATGGACGCGGCAGCGCGGAAGGACCGCGGTGAGCCTTTCGCCAAGGAGGCCTCGATGGCCAAACTCTTCGCCTCTGAAGCCGCGCACCGGGCCACCGACACCGCCATCCAGATCCATGGCGGCGCGGGCTATTGCCGCGATTATCCGGTTGAACGCTACGCCCGCGATGCCCGCATCACCCGCATCTACGAAGGCACATCAGAGGTGCAGCGGCTGGTGATCGCGCGGGAGACACTGCGGCAGGCGGGGTGACTGGAAGGTGGTGGAGTTGACGTGAAAATTCCCTTTGACTACATTCGACTACATACAACAAACTGTTGTGCGAGGTTTGGCGGTGACACAAGCAAAAGTTCAACATCCGACGACGATCCGTTTGTCACCGACGATGAAGCGCAGGCTTGAGGCTGCCGCGTCGGCACAAAACAGGTCACAGTCTTTCATCATCGAGCAGGCCCTCGATGCACATTTTGGATCAACCACGCAACAAGCCGCCGATGCTGCGGAGCGGCTGACGTTGTGGCAGGAGTTCCTGGATAAAATTGCACACACCGGGCCAAAGCGCAGTGCCGAAGAGATTGATGCGGATATCAGGGACATGCGCCAAGACCGCAAGCTCCCGTTTCGGACATGAGACGGGTCTATTTCGACAGCAACTTTCTAATCTATCTGGTCGAACAACCGCCTGTTTTCGGCACGTTGGCAACCTTGTTCCTCAAATATACACTCGCAAGTGACGCGAAGCTGTTCACTTCGGACCTTGCATTGGCCGAGTGTGCGTACGGAGCTTATAAATGTGGTCAAACTGAGTTAGCGAACGCCTATAATCAATTGCCAACTGACTCCGGACGGATATCTTTGATCAAGATTGAAAGCGATATGTTGGCTGCGGCGGCTCGACTAGGCCCGGCGTCTGGTCTGAAATTGCTCGACGCTGTCCATATCGCACTTGCGCTTTCGGCAGGATGTGAAGAGTTCGTCACCAATGACCGGGCGTTCAAGGGTCAACTGCCCATCAGGGTCATCAATCCCTCACAGCAAAGTCAAACTCCATGACCATCACCATCTACGGCGTCTATCGCAGCCGCGCCTCGCGCAATATCTGGCTTTGCAACGAGGCTGGCATCGCCTTCGAGCATGTGCCCGTCATCCAGGCCTATCGCCTGCCGCATCCGGGCTATCCGGCGGACATGCTGCACACGCAGAGCCCGGAATTCCTTGCCATCAATCCGAGCGGGCAAATCCCGTCCATGACGGACGGTGACCTTGTCCTGCACGAATCCCTCGGCATGAACCTTTATCTGGCCAAGACCCATGGCGGCGCGCTTGGTCCGAAAGGTCCGGCTGAAGACGCACTGATGACACAGTGGACCTTGTGGGCGGCCACATCGTGCGAGCCGCACACCATCGAAATCCTCTACAACCGTGTCGGCAAGCCGCCCGAAGAGCGCGACGCTGCCAAGGCCGATGCCGCGGTCGCCGTGCTCAGGCGATATTTTGCCGTGCTGGACAAGGCGCTGGCTGCCACCGGCTTTCTCGTCGGCGGGCGCTTCACGGTGGCTGACATCAATGTGGCCGAGGTCTTCCGCTATGCGCGGCCTGCACCGGAGCTGTTTGCCGATGCGCCGCATGTCGACAGATGGCTGACCGCCTGCCATGCCCGCCCGTCCTTCAAGGCGATGATGACGGAGCGTGACAAGGAACCGGCGTAAGCGCTCTGGAGCAGTGCCAGCTTGACGCACCGCCTGACGCCGATAAGCTGACATTCAAGAACAATGACTGGCTCGGGGATTGCATAACAGCATCACTGCGTTGGCCAGCAAACAGGAAGGATTTGAGATCATGACAAGAGGATTCATCTGGGGTGCCGCTTTCGTTGCAGGCACTTTCGCGACCGCCCTGGGCCTCGCCAGCGCTGCGCAAGCACAGACCCAGCCGCAAACCAAGGTTGCCATCGGCATTTCGGGCTGGACCGGCTTTGCGCCGCTCACCCTCGCCAAGGAAGCCGGCATCTTCGCCAGGAACGGTCTCGACGTCACGATCCAAAAAATCCCGCAAAAGGACCGCCACCTGGCCATCGCGTCAGGTGCTATCCAGTGTGCGGCCACCACGGTCGAGACCTGGATTGTGTGGAATGCGGCTGGCGTCACCACCAAGCAGTTGTTCCAGCTCGACAAATCCTATGGTGCCGACGGCATGGCCGTGCGCGGCAACATCGCCTCGATCAAGGATCTCAAGGGCAAGACCGTTGCGGCGTCTGCTCCTGGCACCGCGCCTTACTTCACGCTGGCCTGGTTCTTACGCGAGAACGGCATGAGCCTGAAAGACGTGAACATCGTCAACATGGAGCCCGGCCCGGCAGCGCAGGCGTTCATCGCGGGCCAGAACGATGCGGCCATGACCTATGAGCCGTTCCTGTCTGCCGTGCGGGCTGCACCCCAAGCCGGCAAGATCATCGCCACGACGCTCGACTACCCGATGGTGATGGACACATTCGGCTGTACGCCGACTTTCATCAACGCCAACGAGACTGCCGTGCGCGCGCTGATGAAAAGCTATTACGAGGCCATCGACATGATCAAGGCTGAAGAAGCCAAGGCCTTCGGCATCATGGGTGCCGACGTGAAGCAGACGGGCGAGCAGTTCGGCGCATCGGCCAAGTTCCTGCGCTGGTCAGGCCCCACTGAGAACCGCGCCTTCTTTTCGGGACCATGGCAGGAGTTTTCCGCCAAGGCCTCCGACGTGCTGATGGAAATGGGCCTGATCAAGACCAAGCCTGATCTGGCGACGCTGGTGGACACCCGCTTCGTGATGAGCGGCGGAAGCTGAACGCCGCACACTTCGACATCAGTGTCATGACCGGGCCTGTCCCGGTCATCTTGGCACGCTGACACAGCTTTGCACCGAGATCACCGCCACAAGGGCGGTGATGACACTGTGAGAATGATGAAACCCCTTCAGCCCGTCTCATCCGCCTCGCGCGTCACCTATGGCATCTCCTTCTTTGCGCTGTTCGTGGCTGTGTGGGCCGTGGCGACGCTGGGCGGGTTCGTGCCGAAGCTGTTCCTTGCCTCGCCGATCACCATGGTCGAGGAAGGCTGGCTGCTGATGACGAAGTACAACTTCGCGTTCGACATCGGCATGACCATCTGGCGTGTCGTCGGCGGGTTTGTGCTGGCAGCAGCAATGGCGTTGCCGCTGGGCATCATGATGGGAGCCTACAAGCCCATCGAGGCGTTTTTCGAGCCGTTCGTGTCGTTCGCGCGCTATCTTCCGGCCTCGGCCTTCATCCCCCTGCTCATCCTGTGGGCCGGCATTGGCGAGACCCAGAAACTGCTGGTGATCTTCATCGGCTCGTTCTTTCAGCTGGTGCTGATGATCGCGGTGGCGGTGGGCGGTGTGCGGCGTGATCTGGTCGATGCGGCCTACACGCTCGGCTCGTCCGACCGCTCGGTCGTGAGCCGCGTGCTCCTGCCCAATGCCGCGCCCGAGATCGCGGAAATCCTGCGCATGGTGCTGGGCTGGGCCTGGACCTACGTGATCGTCGCGGAGCTGATCGGCTCGTCATCGGGCATCGGCCACATGATCACCGACAGCCAAGCCCTGCTCAACACCGGCCAAATCATTTTCGGCATCATCGTCATCGGCCTCATCGGGCTGATCTCGGATTTTGGGTTCAAGGCGGCAAATCTCAAGCTTTTTCCGTGGGCGGCGAAATGAACCAGATGGCCACTTCTTTGCCGCCATGCTGGCCGCTTCCCTCCCCATGAGCAAGCTCTCCATCGAAGGCGTGGGCAAGCTGTTCCCGGCGCGCGGGGCTGCGGAGCCGACACGGGCGCTGACACCCACCACCCTCAGCGTTTCCGACAATGATTTCATCACGATCCTCGGCCCGTCGGGCTGCGGAAAATCGACCTTGCTGCGCATCGTGGCCGGGCTGGAAACCGCGTCCGAGGGACACGTCCTGCTCGATGGCAAGCCTGTGACCGGGCCGGGCGCGGACCGGGGCATGGTGTTCCAGAGCTACACGCTGTTTCCATGGCTCACCATCGGCGAGAACATTGCCTTTGGCCTGCGCGAGCGCGGTGTCGGCGAGCGCGAACGCAACGAGGTGGCGCGCAAATGGGCGGCCCAGGTCGGCCTCAAGGGCTTCGAGAACCACTATCCCAAGCAGCTTTCAGGCGGCATGCAGCAGCGCACGGCGATTGCCCGCGCACTGGCCAACGACCCCAAGATGCTGCTGCTCGACGAGCCGTTCGGCGCTCTCGACAACCAGACCCGTGCGCTGATGCAGGAAATGCTGCTCGAGATCTGGGAGCGCGAGCAGAAAACTGTGATGTTTGTCACGCATGACGTGGAAGAAGCGATTTTCATGGCCTCGCGGGTCGTGGTGATGAGCGCCCGCCCCGGCCGTATCAAGGCCGACATCAAGGTCGACCTGCCCCATCCCCGCCCCTACACGATCAAGACATCAGCGGCCTTCGTGGCGCTCAAGGAGCGGCTGGTCGAGGAAATCCGCGTCGAGGTCGTGGGGGTTCATTAAAGATCAAGTGCCCCACCCTGCCCTCCCCATGGGATGGGGAGGGAAGCGGCGAATATCTGTTCTGGTTTTGAAAAACCCGCAAACCTGCGATTTCCCTCCCCGCCACGCGGGGAGGGTCAGGGTGGGGCTCTTTTCTGCCCGCCACGCGGGAGGGTCAGGGTGGGGCTCTTTTCTGCCCGCCACGCCGGGAGATTCAGGGTGGGCCTCTTCCCTTACTGCAGCCGCACCATCACGCTGTCGCTGGCGCCGCTGGCGTCAATCACTGAGACGCGGGCGAAACCGGCTCCGGAAGCGGGCAAGCTCGCGTCGCGGCGGATAAGGCCTTGCGCCACCGGCGCGCCATCGATCAGCCAGGTCAGCGGCGCTATCCCGCCCAGCGCTTTCACGCTCAAGGCGCGCGTGTCGCCGCCACCGGCCAGATCGACCACCGCGCCATCCGGCGGGAACGCGATGCGCAAGGAGGGGCGGCTGGATGCGCTCTCGGTCTTGGCGATGTCGCGGCGGATGTGGCGCAGCGGCGGCGGCAATTGGGCAGTGCGGGCGAAAATTGCATCGGCTGGCGCGGGTGCAGTGTCAGGCTCCAGGCCGATACGGGCGAACGCGTCGAACAGGATCGGGGCCGCCACCTGACGTGCCACGAGGCCGGGCACGGAGGCATTGTCAGGACGCCCGACCCAGACAGCGATGGTGTGACGCCTGTCATAGCCCACAGCCCACGCATCGCGGTAGCCATAGGATGTGCCGGTCTTGTAGGCG
>JANMIB010000236.1:0-24213 GCA_031375605.1 Allobosea sp.
ATGCCATCGCGCATGGCCGCAAGATCGACCACAGCCGGAACGCCGGTGAAATCCTGCATCAACACGCGGGCTGGCCGGAAACCGATTTCCTTGTCGACCTTGCCCTTGTTCTCTAGCCACTTGCAGGCATCCAGAATGTCCTGCTTTGTGACAGTTCGGCCATCCTCGAAGCGCAGCATGTTCTCGATCAGCACTTTCATCGAGTAGGGCAGCGCCGAAATGCCATCGAGGCCATTCTTTTCGGCTTCGGCAAGCGAGTAGATCACATAGGACTTGTCGCCGACCTTGAGGTTTCTGGCGCAGTTGAATGAGTCGAGCGATGCCATCGGGCATGATCCTTCGGGGTCACGGTCACAGGGCAGGCCCGGCATGTGCCAGGCCAGTTCTGAAGGCCTGTGGACCTGACCGCACAATGGAACACCATTCGCGGCAATGCCACAGCATCATGATGCGCGCCGCCTCGGGTGTGCCCGAGCCCCCGCGCCGGATGGGCGCGCGGCGAAGCCAAAAGCTGTTTAGATGATTTCAAAGATGCGCGCTACAGGCTGATGCTTCGGATTCGATCTTGACGGGAGGTGTTTTGCATCACTCAGATGCCGCGACATGCCGGTTTTCCCGAATCCCGCCTCGCTCATTGCCACAAGCCTGACCTGCAGACGCAACGAGCGGCTGTTGTTTGCGGGGCTGTCACTTGGCCTGAAAGCCGGGCAGGCGCTGGCCCTGACAGGCCCCAATGGGGTTGGCAAGACCAGTCTCCTGCGGATTCTGGCCGGCTTGTTGCGCCCTGAAAGCGGTACGCTCGACATCTTGCCGCATGCGCCGGATCTCGATCTGCCCCAGCGCAGCGTGTTCGTCTCAAGTCGCGATCCGCTCAAGGGTGCACTCACCGTGCGCGAGCTGATCGAGGGTTGGCGAGGCAGCGTCTATGGCGCAGGTGGTGCCGTGTCGTTGGCCGAAGCGCTTGATGCCTTTGAACTTGGTCCGCTCGCCGACATCCCTTGCGCCTATCTGTCATCCGGCCAGCGCCGCCGCGTTTCGCTGGCAAGGCTGAAACTTGGCTCCGTGCAGGCACGGCCCCTGTGGCTTCTGGACGAACCCACCAACGCGCTTGACGACCGAGCACGCGAAAGGCTGGCCGCCGCGGTGGCAGCGCATCTGGCCGCTGGCGGCATGGTGATCGCCGCGACCCATGACCCTCTGCCGTGGCCGGAACTGACCACCCTCGATCTTGGCCAGCACAGACTGGCACAGCCATCTGCCGGAGCGAACGCATGAGCGCGTTCACGACATCTTTTCTGGCCCTTGTCAGCCGCGACCTGAAACTTGCGCTGCGCATTGGCGGCGGGGCGTCGTTCGCGCTGGTGTTTTTCCTGATGATCGTGACGCTGACGCCGTTCGCCATCGGGCCTGACCTCAACCTGCTTGCCCGCATCGCTCCGGCCATCCTCTGGATCGGTGCTGTGCTCGCGACATTGATCGGACTTGACCGGCTGTTTCAGGCCGATGCCGAGGATGGCACGCTCGATCTGCTGAAATCGGGGCAACTGCCGCTTGAAGCTGTCGTGCTTGCAAAATGCGTGGCGCATTGGCTCACCACCGGCCTGCCGCTAAGTCTTGCCGCACCGCTCTTTGGCCTGATGCTGGCCATGGAGCCAGCAGGCATGGCTGCTGCGAGTGCAAGCCTGCTTGCCGGAACACCGGCACTGACCTTCATCGGCGCGGTGGGAGCTGGCCTCACCGCTGGCATCCGGCGCGGTGGTTTGCTGATCGCCATCATGGCGCTGCCCTTGATGATCCCGGTGCTGATCTTTGGCGTGGCGGCCTGCAATGCGGCGGTGGGTGGTACAATTTCGTTCATGACGCCCTTCGCGATCCTGTGCGCCCTGACGCTGATCTTTGCGGTGATCGGTGTTGTGGGTGCAGCGGCAGGCCTGCGGCAGATTGATTGACGACCTGCGGCAGATTGATTGAGGGCGTGCTCATGCATTGCATGGCGTGGTGGTCCCGCCTAAATCATGGATTGAGGAAACAGAAAACCCCATGCCGAGCATCACCGAACTTGCCAATCCGACGCGCTTCATGTCGCTCTCCGGCAAAGTGCTGCCCTGGATCGCGGGGCTGGCGCTGGTCCTGTCCGTCATCGGTTTTTATGGTGCCTTCTTCTTGGCACCAGCTGATTACCAACAGGGTGAGACCATCCGCATCATGTATGTCCATGTACCTGCAGCCTGGCTCGCGATGTCCTTTTACACGTTGATGACCGCGTCCGCGATGGGCGCGCTGGTCTGGCGGCATCCGCTGGCCGAAGTGGCGCAGAAGGCCGCTGCTCCCATCGGGGCCGCATTCGCGCTGATCTGCCTGATCACGGGCGCGCTCTGGGGCCGCCCGATGTGGGGCGCATACTGGGTCTGGGATGCGCGGCTGACCTCGATGCTGGTGCTGCTCCTGATCTATCTCGCGATCATGGCGCTGTGGCGCACCATCGACGAGCCGACACAGGCCGGCCGCACCGTCTCGATCCTGACGCTGGTGGGCTTTGTCAACATTCCCATCATCAAGTTCTCGGTGGACTGGTGGAACACGCTGCATCAGCCTGCCTCGGTGTTCCGCATGAGCGGGCCGACGATCCATCCTTCGATGCTCTGGCCGCTGCTGACCTGCGCGCTGGCGTTGTCGCTGTTCGCGGTGGTGCTGCATCTGGTCTCCATGCGCACCGAAATCATGCGCCGCCGCATCCGGACACTCACCATTCTTGCGGCGGACCGGGCGGACCGGGCGACGAGAACAGGCATGGCGCACGGGAACCCGGCCGCATGACCATGCTTGACGCTGTCTTCGGGCCTCATGCCGCCTTCATTGCCGGTTCGTACATGGCAGCCATCGCGGTGATCGGCGTGCTCACCGTCTGGATCGTTGCCGACAACCGCGCCCGCAAGCGCGAGCTTGCAGCGCTTGATGCCAAGCGGACAGGTGCAGCGACATGAGCGATGCCAATGCAGCGCCGGAAAAACAAGGACCTGCATCACAGGTGCCTCGACCACTGCGGAACTGGCTTTATCTTGCGCCGCTGGTTTTCTTTGCCTTGCTGGCCTTGCTGTTCGTGTTCCGCCTGTTCGCAGGGGACGCATCCCGTGTGCCGTCAGCGCTGATCGGAAAGCCCGCACCCGCGCTGACCCTGGCACCGTTGGAGGGGCTGCTCAGGCAGGGCCAACCTGTTCCGGGCATCGCCCCCGCCGATCTTGCGCGCGGCAAGGTCACGGTCCTGAATGTTTTTGCCTCATGGTGCGTGCCATGCCGGGCCGAACATCCGTTTCTGGTCGAGATGGCCGGTTCTGCTGCGGTCCGTGCGGGCCAGATCCAGGTGCTTGGTCTCAACTACAAGGATGAGCCTGAAAACGCGCGGCGCTTCCTGGGCGCATTGGGCAATCCTTATGGGGCCGTCGGCACGGACCGGACGGGCCGCGCCTCCATCGAATGGGGCGTCTATGGCGTGCCGGAAACTTTTCTGATCGGCAAGGACGGCACGATCCTGAAAAAGCACATCGGCCAGCTGACCGAGGCGGGCGCAAGGGCAATGATGGACGCGGGTGTCGCGGCAGCGCGTTGACGTCATCTCGATCCGGGTTGGGATTTTCCGGTCAAGCTCGAGAATGACGCTTCAGGGCTGCCCTTCTTCCTTGATCTCGTGTTTCAAGATCAACGGTGTCTGCGCCAGCGCGAAGGCAATGGTGATCGGCATGATGCCCCAGACCTTGAAGCTGACCCACGCATCTGTCGAATAGTTGCGCCAGACAATTTCGTTGATGGCAGCCAGCACGAAAAAGAACAGGCCCCAGCGCAGGGTCAGTTTGGCCCAGCCCTCGTCTGTCAGTTTCATCACGCTGTCGAGCACATAAGGAAGCAGCGGACGGCCCATGGCCAATCCTCCCAGGAGGATGGCCCCGAAAAGCGAATTGACGATGGTGGGCTTCAGTTTGATGAAAAGCTCGTCCTGCAAGGCCAGCGTCAGCCCGCCGAACACCGTGACGACCACAGCATTAATCATGGCCATGCGCGGCAGGTGGTTCATCAGGAGCTTGGACAGCACCAGCGCCACCAGTGAGGCTGCCATGAAAACGCCGGTCGCCACGAAGATGCGCTGGTCTTGAGCCACACCAAACCAGCGGTCGCCATAGGAGTTTGCAAAGAAGAAGATCGCCAGCGGCCCAAACTCAAGGGCAAGCTTGAGCAGCGGGTTGACCTGATCTGGTGTGGATGTGGATGTTCCGGGCGATGGTCTTCGTGTGCTCATGACACTTTCTCCAAACCTGCGATCGCCTTGGCGAAATCCTGCGCGTCGAACGGTTCAAGATCCTCGACGCCCTCGCCCACACCGATGAAATGCACGGGCAGGGCAAATTTCGCGGCGAGCGAGACCAGGATGCCGCCGCGCGCCGTGCCGTCGAGCTTGGTCATGACCAGGCCCGTCACCCCGGCAATGTCGCGGAAGACCTCGACCTGCGAGATCGCATTCTGGCCGACGGTCGCATCCAGCACCAGCAGCACGGCATGCGGCGCATCGGCGTCGACCTTCCTGATCACGCGCACGACCTTGGCAAGTTCCGCCATCAATTCGGTCTTGTTCTGCAAGCGCCCTGCGGTGTCGACCAGCAGCACGTCGGTGCCGTTGGCGCGGGCCTCGGTCAACGCGTCAAAGGCGAGCCCTGCCGCGTCCGAGCCCTGCTCGCGGGCAATCACGGTGGCTCCCGTGCGGGTTCCCCAGACCTTGAGCTGGTCGATGGCCGCGGCCCGGAATGTGTCGCCGGCTGCCAGCATCACGGAGCGGCCTTCCGCCCGGAACTTGGATGCCAACTTGCCGATGGTCGTGGTCTTGCCCGAGCCATTGACACCCACCATCAAGACCACAAACGGCTTTTTCGATGGATCGATGATAAGCGGTGTTGCAACTTTCGTGAGAATCTCACCGACCTCGCGCGCCAGGATGGAGCGCACCTCATCAGCTGAAATGCCCTTCTCATAGCGGCTGGAACCCACGATTTTCGCCACACGGGCCGCCGTGTCGATGCCGAGATCGGCCTGGATCAGGATGTCCTCAAGGTCTTCGAGTGTCCCCGCATCAAGCTTGCGCTTGGTGAACAGGTCTGTGATGCCCGTGGTCAGGGCCGATGAGGTGCGGGACAGCCCGCCGCTGAGACGTGACCACCAGCTTTTCTTCGGTACCGGCGCAGCGGATGTCTCGACGATGACAGGTGGGTTGATCTGTTCTGGTTCTGGCTCAGGTGGCGGTTCGACGACAATTTCCGTCACAGGGAGGGCTGGAGCGGGTTCCGGCGGCTCCAAGGGTACAATGTCCGCCACAATGGCGGGAACGGGAGTTTCAGTCTGCGCAACAGGCGCGGGTTTCTCCGCACGCCCGAACAGGCGCGCCAGAAAACCGGGTTTCTTGCTCTCGTCACTCATCGAACGGAATGTCCCTGGCAGCCTGAGATCGCCAAACGCTTGCGGCGGCGCGGCTCAGTCGTTACCCGGTTCCGCATGACACCGAAAGAGTTGATCACCAAACAACCGCAGCAGCCCGCCATCAGTGAAGACGAGATGCTGGCCCGCGTGCTGCACCGCGACGCCATGATGCTGGTCATCGACAAGCCGTTCGGCATGCCGGTCCACAAGGGGCCAGTGAATGCTTATGGCGATACACCGCTGGACCGTTTCTTCCCGTCGCTGCGCTTCGGCTTGCCGCGCCCACCCGAACTGGCACACCGGCTTGACCGCGACACGTCCGGCTGTCTGGTGCTGGGACGCCACAAGCAGGCGCTGACACGGCTGGGCGAGTTGTTCAAGAAGGGCGAGGTCTCCAAGACCTACTGGGCGATTGTCGAGGGCGGACCTGACGGGGATGAAGGCCGCATCGACCTGCCGCTTGGCAAGCTCGATCCTGATCGGGGTTGGTGGATGAAGGTTGATGAGGCGGGCCTGCCGTCATCGACGCTGTGGCGCGTGCTGGGCCGCTCGCCAGACAGGACGCTGGCCTGGCTTGGGCTGGAGCCGCTCACAGGGCGAACCCATCAGCTCCGCGTCCATTGCCAGGCGTGCGGCTGGGCCATCCTCGGTGATCCGGTCTATGGCCAAGGCCCGCGTTTCGGTGGGCCGGGGCTGCACCTGCACGCAAGGTCGATCACCGTGCCGATGCTGCCGAAGAAGCCGGCAGTCCATGTCGAGGCACCACCACCGCCGCACATGCTGGAGCGTCTCAAGCTGTGTGGCTGGACGGGTTAACCCGCCATTTTGTCCATGGCGTGCGCCATCTGGAGATCAAGCTCGCTCAAGCCGCCGGCATCATGGGTCGAGAGGGTCACATCCACCGTGCGGTAGACATTGGACCATTCGGGGTGATGGTCCATCTTTTCTGCGAGCAACGCGACGCGTGACATCCAGCCGAAGGCTTCGCTGAAATCGGCGAAGATGAAACGCTTGGTGATCGCATCGCGCCCACGGACGTCAGCCCAGCCGCTGAGCGATTCCAGTGCAGATGATCGCGCCGCAGCGCCAAGTCTGGTTGCCATGATAACCTCCCGTGCGGGTCACATCGTGCTGCGACCGTGCTGTTCCAGCGGATAGGCCGCTTCGACGACATAGGGGCCACCCCCCGTTGATGCCCGCGATGAATACAGCACGAAGCGCCTTGCGGTGAAACTGATCGGCCTGACGATGGCCTTCATCGAGAGGTATTCCGCCACGGCCAGCACGGATGCGCCCTTGATACGGGCCAGCGTGACATGGGGCACGAACTTGCGTGATTCGGGTGGCAGGCCAATGCGCCGCATGAGGCGTTCATGATCCGCCTGAAGCTCGAGCAGGCCATGTCCAGGAGCAGCCCGCGCCTGGACCGAATGTGGCTTGTCGCCACCGAAGCTGTCGATCCGGTCGAGCGTGACCGTGACGGGCTCACGCTGAATTTCAGCCAGGCAATCGTACACGTCACGTGCGGCATGCCGGTCCACATCACCCAGAAACCGGAGTGTGATGTGATAGTCGGAAGGCTCGATCCAGCGGGCGTCAGACAATCCGCCACGATACATCGACAGTTGCAGCGCAATGTCAGGGGGGATTTCCAGACCAGTGAACAGACGAGGCATGATTCGGTGATATTTGCCCAATCATGCGACATTTGCGAGACGGATCTTGCGATGCCTGTGTCACGGGCACGGATTGCCGCGAAGCTGGTGTATGGCGGCGAGGTCGGTTTCCAACTCCGGCGTGATGGTGCAGGCCAGCGAGCCTTCGACGCAGGTCTTGAGTTGCGCCATCGATGTCGCCCCGATGATGTTGGATGTCGTGAACGGGCGGCTGGTGACGAAGGCCACGGCCATCGCCGCAGCATCAACGCCATGCTTGGCGGCCACCGCCATGTAGTCGGCAATGGCAGCTTCCGATCCTGGCGTCTGATAGCGCTGGCCACGGTCAAACAGAGTGGTCCGTGCGCCTGCTGGCTTGGCACCATTGAGATACTTGCCGGTCAGGAAACCCTGCCCAAGTGGCGAGTACGCCATCAAGCCGACCTGCTCGCGCACGAAGATTTCCGCCATCGCCACATCATAGGTGCGGTTGAGCAGATTGTAGGCGTTCTGCACGGACTGCACGCGCGGCAGACCTTTCGCCTCGGATGCAAACACAAACCGCATCGTGCCCCACGCGCTTTCGTTCGACAGCCCGACATGGCGCACCTTGCCGGCTTTCACGAAGCCCTGCAGCACTTCCAGCTGATCCTCGATGCCGGTTTCGTCTGCGGCGGGCTTGAACGCAGCCTGATTGAACCGCACCGGGTTCGAGCCCCACGGCATCGGACGTTCCGGCCAATGAAGCTGATACAGGTCGACATAGTCGGTTTGCAGCCGTTTCAGTGACCCTTCGAGCGCAAATGTCATTTGCGCCTTGTTGATACGGCCAGGCTCCGGCGGATCCCGAAACCAGGTCATGTCCGAGCGGCCGATGGTCTTTGTGGCGAGAATGACCTTGTCGCGGTTCTGCCGTGCCTTGAACCAGGTGCCGATCACCCGCTCGGTCGAACCTTGGGTCTCAGGTGTCGGCGGAATCGAATACAGCTCGGCCGTGTCAAAGAAATTGATGCCCTGGTCCAGCGCATAGTCCATCTGCTGATGGCCCTCGCTTTCGGTATTCTGCTGGCCCCAGGTCATGGTGCCAAGGCAGATCGCCGACACCTTCAGGTCGGTGCGGCCAAGCGGGCGGTATTGCATGGAAGAACTCCGGAATGTCTGGAAGGGAATGCGTGCAAAAGATGTCGTGTGATCAGCTTTTGGGCCTGATCGTGTCAAGAAACGTTTCGACCGTCGGTGCGATCCGTTCGGCGATGATCCGGACACCTTGCGCGGTCGGATGTATGCCGTCGTTCTGGTTGAGCGTACGGTCCGCCGCCACGCCATCGAGGAAGAACGGATACAGGATCAGGCTGTGTTTCGTAGCAAGGTCGCCGAAGATGGAGTCAAACCGTCTGGCATAGTCAGGCCCCAGATTGGGCGGGGCGCGCATGCCTGCGAGCATCACCGGAACCTTGCGTGCCTTCAGCCTAAGGATGATGGCCTCCAGCGCTGCGCGGGTCTGGGCAGGGTCAAGGCCTCGCAAGGCGTCATTCGCGCCAAGTTCGACGATGACCCCCTCGACGCTGTCCCCGATTGACCAGTCCAGGCGGTCAAGGCCTGCCTGCGCGGTGTCGCCCGAGACACCGGCATTCTCGATCACGATCTTGCGACCGCGCGCTTCAAGCACCTTCTGAAGCTGGATGGGAAAGGCCGCAGATGCCTGCAAACCATATCCGGCTGTGAGGCTGTCACCGAAAGCGACGATCTTCAGAGGCCTGTCAGCGGCATCGAGAGGCAGCTGCGATGCCAGAACAAATAACAGGGGAGCCACTACCGAAATCAACTGCCTGATGCCATCTAGTGTCATGAAACTTGCAGGGCGCTTTATCTGCAAGAACCCTCTGTTCATCCCGCTGACGGTGCATTTGACCCGGCGCATTGCCTGAAAGACCATTCTGAAAGCCATGACTGCCCTGATCGAATTGCGCAATGTCGAACTCAGTCTGGGCCGCGAAGCGGCGCGGGTTCACATCCTGAAAGGGATCTCGCTGGCGATCGAGGCCGGCGAGGCCGTCGGACTTGTTGGACCTTCCGGTTCGGGCAAGTCCAGCCTGCTCATGGTCATGGCCGGGCTTGAGCGGGCTGACAAGGGCTCCGTGATGATCGAAGGCGCGGATCTGTCAACAATGGGCGAAGACGCTCTGGCCATCTTTCGTGGCAAGCGCATCGGCATCGTGTTCCAGTCCTTCCATCTTGTCCCCACCATGACGGCCCGCGAGAATGTTGCGTTGCCGCTGGAGCTTGCCGGACGCGCGGATGCGTTCGAGCAGGCCGAGCGCGAGCTGCGCTCTGTCGGACTCGGTGACAGGCTGCACCATTATCCGGCTCAACTGTCTGGCGGCGAGCAGCAGCGCGTGGCCATTGCCCGTGCCATCGCGCCAAATCCTGCGATCCTGGTGGCCGATGAGCCTACGGGCAATCTCGACGAGGCCAATGGCACGGCCATTGTGGACCTATTGTTTGCCCTGAAGCGGGAGCGCGGAGCCACGCTGGTGCTGGTGACCCATGACAACTCGCTGGCCGCAAGATGTGACAGGACGATCAGGCTGCGCTCGGGCAGGATTTCGCATCTCGGCCTCGTTGCTGAAACGGTGGCGTGACGGATGCACGGCGGATCGCACATGCAAGTCAGGCCGCAAAGCCTGGCAACGCTGGCAAGGCTGTCTCTCAGGCTGGCCTGGCGCGACCTGAGGGGCGGCCTGCGCGGCTTTGGTGTGTTCATCGCCTGTCTGGCGCTGGGCGTTGCGGCGATCGCAGCTGTGACGTCACTGGCGCGCGGAGTTGGCGAGGGGTTGAGCCGCGAGGGCAAACGCATCCTGGGTGGCGACGCGGCCTTCTCGCTCATCCACCGAGAAGCGACCGTTTCTGAACGCGCCTATCTCACCTCCAAGGGCGATGTGTCCGTCATGGCGACCATGCGTGCCATGGTCAACGCCGGCGACAAGGGCTCGGCGCTGGTCGAGGTGAAGGCGGTCGATGCACGTTATCCGTCGGTTGGTGCGGTGCGCAGTGAACCGGCTCTGCCATTGCCTGAACTTCTGGCCGCGCGCGACGGCGCCTTCGGAGCTGTCGTCGATCCGCTCATCCTGGGCAGGCTCGATCTCAAGGTGGGTGAGCTGATCAAGGTCGGCGAAAGCATTTTCATGATCACCGGAACGGTTCTTTCTGAGCCGGACAAGGTTGCCGCCGGTGTGGGGTTGGGGCCGCGGCTCCTGATGAGCGAAGCCGCCCTTCGCCAGACCGGACTGGTCCAGCCCGGCAGCCTGATCCGCTGGACCTATCGTCTCAACATGGCTGGCAGCGCAGGCACGCCGGAAGCCGCCGATGGCGCAGGTCTTGCCGCGCTTGAAGCTGACGCCAAGCGCGTCATGCCCGAAGCAGGCTGGGAGGTTCGCACGCGCGCCAATGCCGATCCGCGGTTCTCCCGCAATATCGACCGTTTCAGCCAGTTCCTGACGCTTGTGGGACTGACGGCCTTGCTGGTCGGTGGGGTCGGGGTTGCCAATGCCGTGCGCCGGTTCGTGGACACCAAGCGCATGGATTTCGCGACGCTGAAGGCGCTCGGGGCTCCCGGTTCGCAGGTCGTGGCGATCCATCTTGTCGAGGTCATGCTCGTGGCCTGCATTGGCATCACGATTGGTGTGGTGGCCGGCGCGGGCCTGCCCTATGTGCTGGCGGGGGCATTGTCTGATGTGCTGCCACTGCCCCTGTCGCCCACAATCGCCTGGAGCGAGCTTGGCATCGCAGCCTTGTACGGCCTGATCACAGCGCTGGTGTTTGCTCTTCTGCCGCTTGGGCAGGCGCATGATACGCCTGTATCTGCCCTGTTCCGTGATGTGGTTGATGCCGACAACCGCCGCCCGCGCCGTGTCTATCTCATTGCCTTTGGGCTTGCCCTGTCCGTGATGGTTGGCATCACGATCCTGTTTGCCTACGATATGCGCATTGCAGCGATCTATATCGGGGTGATTGCAGCAGCCTTTGTCATGCTCAGAGGTGTCGGAAGCGGCATCATGCGGGCAGCGGCGGCCATGCCGCGCAGTTCATTGCCCTCATTGCGCATGGCTGTCGCCAACATGCACAGGCCCGGTGCGTTGACGCCTGCCCTGGTCCTGTCACTTGGGCTGGGTGTTGCGCTCCTGTCCGCACTGTCGTTCATCGATGCGAGCCTGACGCGGGCGTTGACGCAGAACCTGCCCGAGCGGGCCCCGAGTTTCTTCTTCCTCGATATTCCGAGTGCGCGCACCGCCGAGTTTGATCAATTCGCCGCGCGGCAATCGCCTGGCGGGAGCATCGAGCGTGTTCCGCTGATGCGGGGGCGTGTCGTCTCGCTGAATGGCGTTCCTGCCGAGCAGATCAAGGCGCCTGACCGTTTCAGCTGGGTTCTGGAGGGAGATCGCGGCATCACATATGGTGCGGAGCTTCCCAAGGATTCGAAGCTGGTGTCAGGCGAATGGTGGGCTCCGGATCATCGTGGTCAGGCGCTGGTGTCGTTCGATCACGAACTGGCCACCGGGCTTGGCCTGAAGGTCGGTGACGAGATCACCGTCAATGTGCTTGGTCGCAACATCACAGCCAGACTCGCCAACACGCGGAAGGTGGAGTGGCGCAACCTGGGCATCAACTTTGTCATGCTGTTTTCGCCCAACTCGTTTGCCGGTGCTCCGCATACGCACCTGGCGACATTGACCCTCCCTTCATCCGCCAAGGGGCAGGATGAAGCCCTGACAACGCAGCAGGATGCGCAGATGCTGCGTGCGCTCGGGCGCGATTTTCCGTCTGTCACCGCTGTCAGGGTCAAGGACGCGCTCGATGCTGCCAACGAACTTGTCGGGAGGCTGACACTTGCCATCCGTGCAGCCAGCAGCATCGCAGTCGTGGCCAGTCTTCTGGTTTTGGCCGGTGCTCTTGCTGCCGGCCAGCGTGCGCGGTTGTACGACGCGATGATCCTCAAGACGCTGGGTGCGACGCGGTCGCGTATTCTTGGTGCCTACGGCCTTGAATATGCCTTGACGGGTCTGGTGGCGGCCATGTTTGGACTTCTGGCCGGTGCTGCGGCAGGTTGGGCCGTGACAACACAGGCCATGAACATCGAGTTTGCCTTTGCCCCGATAGCCGCAATACTTCTGGCGGTTGCGACAGTTTCGATTGCCGTGATCTTTGGACTTGCAGGGACATTGCGAATTCTGTCGAAGAAACCAGCAAGCTATCTGCGATCACTTTGACGCTTGGCAGCATATTACTACAAGGTGTTGATGTGATTTGGCTGACATGACCACAACGTCATGCTTGCAGATGTCAGGGTTGCAAAAACCGCGACCAGACGACCACTTGTAAAATTCCGGGATTTGCCCATATTGATGGTCAACGTCGGTTCGTGACGCAGCGGGGACATGGACAATCCCGCGACACTGCACGTCCACTGGATTTCCCAAGGGAGTTGGAGCTTTCCATGAGCAATTTCGATCCTAACGCTTCGGCCTGGGGCACGCCTTATGCCCAGCAGCGCAGCGCCGCCGAGGTCGATCAGGGCCTTCGGTCCTTCATGCTCGGCGTTTACAACCACATGATCATCGGTCTGGCCATTTCAGGCCTGGTCGCGATGGGCACCAACATGCTGGCCACCGCAACCAATGCTGCTGGCCGCACTGTGCTGACCCCGATCGGCCAGATGCTGTATGTCAGCCCGCTCAAGTGGGTGGTGATGCTTGCGCCGCTTGCCTTCATTCTGTTGTTCACATTCCGTGCCGACAAGATGTCCGCGTCAAGCGCCCGCGCCATGTTCTACGCTTTTGCAGCCGTGATGGGCATTTCGCTCTCGACGATCCTGGTGGTCTTCACCAAGGGCTCGATCGTGCAGATGTTCTTTGTCACTGCGGCAGCTTTCGGCGGTCTCAGCTTGTTCGGCTACACCACCAAGAAGTCGCTGTCTGGCATGGGCTCGTTTCTGATCATGGGTCTCATCGGCTTGATGATTGCCTCGGTTGTGAATCTGTTCATGCAGTCGAGTGCGCTGCAGTTTGCCATCTCGGCCATCGGTGTTTTGGTGTTTGCCGGCCTCACCGCCTGGGACACCCAGCGACTGAAGGAAATGTATCTGTATGGTGAAGGTACGGCTGAAGAAGTAGCTAAGCTCTCCATAAACGGTGCACTTTCGCTCTATCTGAACTTCATCAACATGTTCCAGATGTTGCTGAACCTGTTCGGCAGCCGAGAATAATCCATCTGGCTTTTGTCGAGGACCATCTACCCCGGTGCGCAAGCGCCGGGGTTTTTCGTTGTCCTTCAGCGCACCAGTTTTACGGGCTTGTCGAGCACCTGCAGCACGCGCGCCAGTTCCGGCCCACGCTTGAGAACAAGCCCGCCGGTCGCGGTCACGCAGTAGGCACCCTGCTTTCGGGCGAGGGACGGGTTCTTGACGATCCGGTAAAGCGGCATTTCGGAGGTGCGGCGGAAGACCGAGAACACCGCAACCTCGTCCAGGAAGTCAATGGCGTAGTCCCGCCATTCGCCTTCAGCGACCTTCCGTCCATAAAGGTTGAGGATCATTCTGAGCTCGAGGCGGTCAAAACTCACCCTGTCGCCTTGTGCCCTTCGCAGCTGAATGACCGCTGTGCCCTGCTCCGCGTCTGAAAGATCCATCTCGGCCAAGTCTGGTTTGCTCCACATGAGGACCGCGCGCGGTCACGCTGCTCATCAAAATACGTTTCGACTTTGCGAAACATGCTGCTTGTCATGATGGCCTTGCAGAACTCTGCTGGCAAGATGCAAGGCAGACCTCACGCAAGCGTCAGAAATGCCCTATTTTGGCCTGCTTCGCGCCAAGCCATGAACATGTTGGAGGTGATAATGAACATTGTTACCTCGGCGATCCGGTCTGGTCGCGTTCTGGACACGTCAGCCCCCCAGCCCCCCAGGGTGTGATATGGGCCGGGTCACAAACACCGAGGTTCCTTGGCCGGTCATGGATGTCATCATCCTGACCGGCCTTTCTTTTGCGCTGCCCGAAGCATTGCTCTCAATGATGGTGATCCATCTTCATCCCGCGCACAGATTGACTCCATCTCAAGGTGGAAAGATCAACGTGCCATGGCGTGATAGGGCCTGTTGGGCCGCATGTCCGTGGCTGAGGCAAGCCGGTTGGACATGTTGTAAAAAGCTGCAACCGCACCGATATCCCAGATGTCGCGCTCGCTGAACCCTGCTCTCCGCACATCTTCCCGGTCTTTTCTCGTGATCAGATGTGGCGCGACGGTGAGCCTGTCGGCAAATTCAAGCATGGCACTGTGACGGGCGGAGAGTTCGGCACTTCGCCAGTTCATGACAAGAATGTCGCCCAGAACCGGATCGCCCGAGAGCTGCCTGACAGCCGCCCCATGCGCGGTGAGGCAATAATAACAGCGGTTTGCCGATGATACGACCACGGCGATCATTTCCCGCTCAAGCTTGGACAGGCCCGAAGGACCAAGCATCAGGTCGTTGTAGAACGCCACGAAAGCTGACAGCTTTGCATCGTCATGGGCATAGGCCTGCAGGACATTCGGCACGAAACCGATCTTCTCGAGGCACTTTGCGAAATAGGCGTCCATGGGTTCTGCGAGCTTTGCGCGTGGCAGGTCAAGGGCCATCACCTCATCGCGCACATCCTGCTTTTGCGGCATCTCGCCTGTCGCGGGCCTGTCATGTTTGATTGTCATCGTCTCATCCGGGTTAAAGTGGGCGCGAAGCAAGGCCTTGATGGCTGAAGATGCGACGAAAGTTGCATGACAGCGCCTCATATGCCATCGCTCCATAACAAGAAACGCAAGCCTCCAACAGGCTGAAGCGGGGTTGCCATGATCAAGAAGACGCCCGGAAAGTCCCCTGACACGGCAGCTGAAGGGGTCAGGCAGAGCGCGTCGGACCTTGAGACGTTCACGAGCCTTCTGTTCGGGCGTGTGGCTGCAGAGGATCTTGCCGCCTATGATGGCGGCGATCTTTCCCGGTTTGCGGCAGGTGCACTGGCGGAACTTTCGCAGGCGAGGCTGCCCAGCGCTGTCCATGTCAGGTTGCGTGATGATGCCACGTCACGTGCAGGTGTGCGGCGTGATCTCACCATCATCGAGGTCGTCAACGACAATATGCCTTTCCTGCTTGACTCGACCCTTGCCGAGCTTGGCGAACAGGGCATCGAGACCAATCTTGTGGCCCATCCGATCATTGCCGTTGCGCGTGATGGCAAGGGTGTCCTGACGCGCATGGCCGGCAATGCTTCGGCGCGTGCGCCTGAAGGAACCCTGCGCGAAAGCCTGATCCACATCCACATCGACTGGTTGCCAGACCCGGCAGCACGCGAGCGGCTGAAGGCGGGCCTCGAGAAGGTCTACCATGATGTGCGCGTGGCGGTGGATGACTGGTCTGCCATGCGGACCCGTCTCGGCACAGCGATGCAGTCCTACCGCAACAATCCGCCGCCGCTGCCCGAAGAGGAAATGGCGGAGGCGATGCGCTTTCTCGACTGGATCAGCACGGACAATTTCACGTTCCTCGGCATGCGCGAGTACCGCTTTGCCGTGGGTGATTCTGCAGCCGACCAGGTTGGCGGCACAGGCCTTGGCATCTTGCGTGATCCAGCGGTCATGGTGCTGAGGCGCGGGCGTGATCTGGTGGCGACCACGCCGGAAATCCGGGCTTTTCTCAACAAGCCGCAGGCTCTCATCATCACCAAGGCCAACGTCAAGAGCCGGGTCCATCGACGGGTCCATCTCGATTATGTCGGCGTCAAGCTGTTCACTGCCGATGGCAGGCTGGATGGCGAATTGCGCATCGTCGGGCTTTTGACCTCAAGTGCCTACACCGGCACAGCCGCCAGCGTGCCTTACCTGCGCCTCAAGGTTGGCCAGGTGGCAAAAATGGCCGGCTTCGACCAGGCCAGCTATTCGGGCCGGTCGCTGATGAACGTGCTTGATTCGTATCCGCGTGACGAGTTGTTCCAGATCAATGTCGAGACGTTGCACCAGTTTTCACTCGACATCCTGCAACTCACCGAGCGCCCGCGTATCCGTGCCCTGGCACGGATCGACGAGTTTGATCGCTTCGTTTCGGTTCTCGTCTATATTCCGAAAGACCGGTACGACACATCGGTTCGCCGAAGGGTCGGTGAGTTCCTGGCCCGCGTCTTTGCAGGACGTGTCTCGGCGGCCTATCCGACGTATCCGGAAGGTCCATTGTCGCGGACGCATTTCATCATGGGGCGTGATGAAGGGATCACACCGCGCGTTGAGCGTGCGACGCTGGAAGCAGGCATCACCACCATTGTCCGCACCTGGGCCGACGGCCTGAAAGATGCACTCGATGCGGCAAAAGGCAGCGCGAAGGCGAGGCTTTCGAGCGAACGCTACGCAGAGGCTTTTGGCGCCGCCTACCGCGAGAATTTTGCGGCTTCGGAAGCCATCGAGGACATCGAGATCCTTGATACGCTCTCGGATGACAAGCAGCGGGCCGTCGATTTCTATCGCCGGGAGGGCGACCCCGCAACCCGCGTCAATCTCAAGGTGTTCACGCGCGCCAAGCCGATGCCGCTTTCCGAGCGTGTGCCGATGCTGGAAAACATGGGTTTCACCGTCGTCAACGAGCGCACGTACCGGATCGTTCCGGCAGGGGCGCCTGAATCGGCCCGTGTGTGGTTGCATGACATGGCGCTGGAGCGCTCTGCGGGCGGCGATATCGACATCGCAGCGGCTGAACCGGCGATCGAAGCGGCATTGATGGCGCAATTCAGGGGCGTGACCGAATCGGACCGCTTTGATGCACTGGTGCTCGAGGCAGGTCTGGCCTGGCGTGAAGCTGCCTTGCTCAGGGCGTTGGCGCGCTATCTGCAACAGGCTGGTGTGCCGTATGGCCAAGCCTATCTGGCCGGGACGCTGGCGCGGCACAAGGGCATCACCGTGACCCTGTCGCGGATGTTCAGCAACAGGTTTGATCCCAGGCTCGACACGGCCTACCGCACCGGAACGGCGCTCGAACTTGCGTCCGCCCTGGATGAGCAACTGGGCCATGTCACAAGCCTTGACGATGATCGGATCCTGCGCAGGTTTGCCAACCTGATCACATCGGCCATCCGCAGCAATTTCTTCCAGATCGGACCCGATGGCCAGACGCGTCCTGTCATCTCGTTCAAATTTGACAGCGCCAAGGTTGACGGCTTGCCCGCACCTCGGCCGCTTTACGAAATCTTCGTCTATTCGCCCCGCGTCGAGGGCGTGCATCTGCGCTTCGGCAAGGTTGCGCGCGGAGGCCTGCGCTGGTCCGATCGCCCCCAGGATTTCCGCACCGAGGTGCTGGGGCTGGTCAAGGCCCAGCAGGTCAAGAATGCCGTGATCGTGCCCGTGGGAGCCAAGGGCGGTTTTGTACCCAAGTTGCTGCCGCCCGCATCGGACCGTGCCGCATGGTTCACGGAAGGAACCGAGAGCTACCGCATTTTTGTGCGCACCTTGCTGGAGCTGACGGACAATCTGGACGGCGAGCGCATCGTTCCGCCGGCAAATACCGTGCGTCATGACGGCGATGATCCTTATCTGGTGGTGGCAGCTGACAAGGGCACGGCCACATTCTCCGACACGGCCAACGCGCTCTCCGCCGAGAAAGGCCATTGGCTTGGAGATGCCTTCGCCTCCGGCGGCAGCCAAGGCTACGACCACAAGAAGATGGGCATTACCGCGCGCGGGGCCTGGGAAGCGGTCAAGCGCCATTTCCGCGAGATCGACCACGATATCCAGCTGACGCCATTCTCGGTGGCCGGCGTCGGTGACATGTCGGGCGATGTGTTTGGCAACGGCATGCTGCTGTCGCCAGCCATCTCGCTGGTGGCCGCTTTCGATCACCGGGACATCTTCCTTGATCCCGCACCCGACATAGCGGCATCCCTCAAGGAGCGCGAGCGGCTGTTCGCCTTGCCCCGCTCAAGCTGGCAGGACTACGACAAGATACTGATTTCGGCTGGCGGCGGCGTCTTTTCCCGCTCTGCCAAGTCCATTCCGCTGTCGGGAGCCGTCCAGGCCTTGCTGGACATCGACAAAGCTGAGGCGACGCCGCAGGAGGTGATGAATGCGATCCTGAAAGCGCGCGTCGATCTCATGTGGTTCGGAGGGATCGGCACCTATATCCGCGCGTCCACAGAGACGGACGCGGAGGTTGGCGACCGTGCCAATGATGCGATCCGCATCACCGGGGCGGACATCCGCGCAAAGGTCATCGGGGAGGGCGCCAATTTGGGTGCAACCCAGAGGGGCCGGATCGAGGCGGCGCGGGCGGGAGTGCGGCTCAACACCGATGCGATCGACAATTCCGCAGGGGTCAACACCTCTGACGTTGAGGTCAACATCAAGATTGCGCTGACCAAGCCCGAGCATGATGGCCGTCTCGATCAGGTGGCACGCAACCATTTTCTGGCTGACATGACTGACGAGGTCGGCCAGCTCGTGCTGCGCAACAACTATCTGCAATCGCTTGCGCTGTCGTTGGCTGAACAGCGCGGGACGGCAGAACTGGCGCTGGCGCGCACCCAGATGCGCCGCCTCGAAAAGGAAGGCAGGCTTGATCGCGCCGTCGAGTTCCTGCCGACCGATGCCGTGATCGGGGCCCGCGAACAGCGCGGCGAAGGCATGCCGAGGCCCGAACTTGCGGTGCTTCTCGCCTACGCCAAGCTCTCGCTTTATGATGATCTCCTGAAGAGCGGGCTGCCTGACGAGCCCTATCTGGCGACTGAACTGACGCGCTACTTCCCCATGGCGATGCGGCAGCAGTTTCCGGATGCCATCGAAAGCCATCGCCTGCGGCGCGAAATCATCTCGACGCAACTGGCCAATGCCGTGATCAACCGCTGCGGGGCCGGTGTGATCGCGCGGCTTGCCGATGAGACAGGCGCAGGTGCTTCAGCCATCGCACGGGCTTACATCCTGACCCGCGACGCCTTTGGCCTGCTGGACCTGAATCTGGCCATCGACAAGCTCGATGCCAAACTGTCCGGCGCGACACAGCTTGCCCTTTATCGTGCCGTCCAGGAAACTCTTGTGAACCGGATGATCTGGTTTTTGCGCAACGCCGATGTGGCGGCTCCGCTGGATCAGCAGGTTGCACGCTTCGGTGCAGGCATCACCGCGGTTTCCAAAGCGGGTGCCGGGCTTGTCACGGACCAGGTCCAAAGACAGGCACATATCAAGGCATGGACCGACAGCGGCGTTCCTGACGACATCGCGAGCCGCATTGTCGATCTGCCAGCCTTGCAGGCAGCGCCAGACGGGGTGATCATCGCCGAGTTGAGCAGTGCCAGTGTGAGCGATGCTGTCAGCACGTTGTTCAGTGCCATCGACACGGTGGGCGTGGCCCGGCTCAGGCAGGCTGGAGACAGCCTGAAAGTCTCCGACAGATTTGAGCGGCTTGCCATTGATCGTGCGATGGAACGGATCGACCTGTCGCTTCGGGCAATTGCGGTCGATGTCCTGAAGAACCACGGAACGGGTCAGGCTGGCGTTGATCTCTGGCACCAGAAGCATTCCGCAGCGGCCGAGCAATTGCGTGCCGTCCTGTCGGAATTGATCGATACCGGGTTGAACACCTCGAAGGTGTCCGTGGCAGCCAGCTTGATGGATGATCTCGCCCATTCAGGTGCGAAACGTTGACCGAAGCGGTTCCATCTGGTGTGCGATGTTGTAAGAGCGGGACTGATGATGACGACGAGGCAAGGAAGACGAGGCAAGGAAGATAAGGACCGTGACAATGGAACCTGACAAGACGGAGACCAAAGCCGCCACGCGCGTCGACCCCAGGCTTCTGGAGCTTCTGGTGTGTCCGGTCACCAAGACAACGCTGGAATACGATGCTGCCAGCCAGGAGCTGATTTCCCGCGCGGCGCATCTTGCCTATCCCATCCGTGACGGCATCCCGATCATGCTTCCAGAGGAAGCTCGCGTCATCGCATAGATCATAATAAGTTAGAGCATTGCGATTTCACAAAACCGTTACCCACTTTTGGGCGCAATGCTCAAGTTCCCGTTCGGGTATAGTTTGGCGTCAGATGATGACAACCTTGTTGTCGAGCTCATCAATGTCATCACCACGCGGCGGGAAGTGCGGGGCCAGCACCCGCGCCGTTTGGTTCACTGTGTCCGCCAGTCCCTGAGCCAGTTCGCCGCGATGGATGGCAGCGATCAGGTCTGACATCTGCTGTCGCCAGGCACCGTTGTCGATCACCGCGCTGACGGCTGTATCGGTGATGATCTCGGCATAGCGCTCCGCCAGCGCCACGTAGATCAGCACGCCGGTGCGGTCGCGGGTTGCGGTCAGCCCGCGTGCGGCAAACTCGCGCAGCGCCGTTTCATGGGCCTTGCGCCGCCTGAAGATGGGCAGGGCGAGCTTCAGTCTCACGGACTGGCGCTGGAACAGCACGATGAGCACCGCGGCGACCAGCAGCTGTGTCGCGAAGATGGTGCGGGTGCTGAACTGAGTAAACTCGATCAAGGGCCATGGCACGGCCAGTGCGATCACCATGGCCACGACCATGGCCCAGCTGCGCCAGCTTCCGGCGACCCGGTCAACGACAACGACGATCTCAGCCGATGTCACCGCTTCGGCCTGCCTGACTGTTGCCGCGATGTCGTCACGTTCCGTATTGCTCAACGTCATGATGCAAGCCTCCTTGTCATCGTCTTACCAGTCTCCCGATGCGCCGCCGCCGCCTGATGAGCCGCCTCCACCGGAAAAACCGCCGCTACCACCACCACTTCCCCCTGACCAGCCTCCACCGCCCGACCAGCCGCCAGACGGCGCACCCGGCAATGTCACCCAGTTGCCATTTCGCATGCGGTGAGAGCGGCTGCCTGAGCCGCCGCGTTGCCGGGATTGCAGCACGATAATCAGGATGACGAGCATGAAAAAACCGAACAGGACCAGTGGCATCACATCATCGGCCCCATCGTTGCGGATCTGGGGCTTTCTCTGCCATTGTTCAGCATCACCCTTGAGGATGTCGAGCATGGCATCAACACCAGCCTCGATCCCGCCGGCAAAATCCCCGGTGCGGAAGCGCGGTGCGATGGCGGTGGTGATGATGGTTCTGGACAAGGCGTCGGTGAGCGCGCCCTCCACCCCATAGCCGACCTCGATGCGCGCCTTGCGCTCGGTCGGTGCAATGATCAGCAGCGCGCCGTTGTTCTTTTCCTTCGTGCCAAGAGCCCAGCGCCGGTAGAGCCGGTTGGCATAGTCCTCGATGGCAAGATCATCCAGCTTTGGCACGGTCGCCACCACGACCTGATCACTGGTTGCGGCTTCATGCGCAGCCAGTTTCTCCGAAATGCGCTGGATTGCGGCGGGCGTCAGAATGTTGGCAGCATCGACGACCCGTCCGGTCAGGGCAGGAAACGTGGGCTCCGCAGCCCATGCGCCCACAGTGATCTGGAGCAGGAGCAAAAGCCCGAATGCCGCAGTTCCGGCAGCACGGATCACGGTCTGTGTTGCGACAGACATTGTGTGGCGCTGCTCGGTGCCAGGCCGTCAGCTCCCGAATTTCACCGTTGGCGGGCGCTCGGAACCCGTGGCAGCGGTGAAGCTTTCCATGGGCTTTGCACCCCAGAACAGCTTGGCCCAGATCACGCCCGGAAACGTCCTGACTTCGGTGTTGTAGGCGCGAACAGTCTCGATATAGTCACGGCGCGCCACGGTGATGCGGTTTTCGGTGCCTTCAAGCTGGGACTGGAGCGCCAGGAAGTTCTGGTTCGACTTCAGGTCGGGATAGCGCTCCGAAATGGCCATCAGGCGGCCAAGCGCGCCGGATAGCCCGGCTTGTGCATCCTGGAATTCCCTGAACTTGGCAGGATCCGTGATCGTCGATGCGTCGATCTTGACTTGCGTGGCCTTGGCGCGGGCCTCGATCACCTGGGTGAGCACCTCGCGCTCCTGCTGGGCAAAGCCTTTGACGGTTTCGACCAGATTGGGAATGAGGTCTGCCCGGCGCTGATACTGGTTCTGGACTTCGCCCCAGGCTCCTTTGGCCCGTTCCTCCAGTGTCGGCACATTGTTGTAGCCGCAGGCTGACAGCAAGGTACCAAGCATCAGCAGGCCAAGCGCCGTGCGCAGTGATTTGCCAAGCGCCGTGCAGAGGGTAGGCAAGGTAAGGGGAACCTGAAAAAGGACGGGTGCGGTGGACATCGGGCTGGTCCTTGTGCTCGCTCGTGACATGGCAGAGCGCTTATGTTCACAGATTCGTGAACTGGTTTGTGGCTGCACCATACCAGCCGATCATGGCAGACGAAAGCACCGATCCGGTCTTGCGACCTCTTCAGCGCCATGATTGGCCGCTTGTTTTTGCATCTTGCACGGGGCCTCTGATCAGATCACTCTGCTTGGATGCTACTGGCAGCGCGACCGTTCATGTGGCTCTCACGAGACGGTTCCAGCTTTTTCGCCAGATGCTCATGGGAGGCACCAGATGATACGCTCGATCAGGCCTGCTCTTGCCAGCATGGCCCTTGTGCATGCCCTTGTCACGGGAGCGGTTGCGCAGGCTCCCTCATTGGCCAGCCCTCCCGCCACCCCTCCTGCAATCTCTCCTGCCCTGGCACCTGCGCCCGAAGGTGCCACCGGGCGGGTCCAGCGCTCGATGGGCTATGCGACACAGCACATGGTGGCGGCGGCAAACCCTCTGGCGGCAGAGGCGGGGCGGCAAATCCTGCGAGCTGGCGGCAGCGCCGTCGATGCAGCCATCACGGTGCAACTGGTGCTCAATCTCGTCGAGCCGCAAAGCTCGGGGATCGGCGGTGGCGCTTTCATGGTTCATTGGGATCAGGCACAACGCAAGGTCACGACGCTGGATGGCCGGGAAACGGCACCTGCCGCTGCAAAGCCCGACCGCTTCCTGGGGGCAGATGGACGCCCTGTCCCGTTCATGGCCGCTGTTGTCGGTGGCAAGTCCGTTGGCGTTCCGGGGACCGTGAAACTTTTGGAAGATGCCCACAAGCGCTGGGGCAAGCTGCCATGGGCACAGGTGCTGGCACCTGCGATCAAGCTGGCGGAAGACGGCTTTGCCGTGTCGCCACGTCTCAACGGGCTGTTGTCGCGAGAGGAAGCGCTCAAGGCTGACCCTGTTGCGCGGGCCTATTTCTATGATGCCGACGGCAAGGCACGCGCTGTTGGCGAAACGCTGCGAAACCCCGCCTTTGCAACAACCCTGCGCACGCTTGCAGCAGGGGGTGCCGCTGCGTTTTACACGGGAGCCGTGGCTGCCGACATCGTTGCGACTGTCACCGGCCACCCCGGCAATCCGGGTGACATGACCACGGCCGACCTTTCCGCCTACAAGGTCATCGAGCGCGAGCCCTTGTGCGGGCGCTACCGCGTCTACACCATCTGCGGGATGGGGCCTCCCAGTTCAGGGGCGATCGCTGTCCAGCAGATCCTTGGCATGGTTGAACGCTTTGATCTTGCCCGCATGGGGCAAGGGGCCAATGCCGCTCACTGGATCAGCGAAGCGGGGCGTCTCGCCTTTGCCGACCGCAATCTTCATGTCGGCGACCCTGCTTTCGTTGATGTTCCGGCTTCAGGAATGATTGACACCGGCTATCTCAACACCCGTGCCAATCTGATGAGCCAGGAGCGCTCGATGGGAACAGCCCGCGCCGGCGAGCCGCCCAGGCGGCGGGCCGGCCTTCTGGGACCCTCCGACGACCAGATCGAATATGGCACCAGTCACATCTCGATCATCGACAAGGACGGCCATGCGGTGTCGATGACCACCACCATCGAGGACGGTTTCGGCGCGCGGATCATGACAAATGGTGGTTTCCTGCTCAACAATGAGTTGACGGATTTCAACTTCGCGCCGGTGGCGAATGGCGCGCCTGTGGCCAACAGGGTCGAAGCCGGGAAGCGGCCCCGCAGTTCGATGGCCCCGACGCTGGTGTTCGATGCCTTTGGACGGCTTTATGCAGTTGTCGGTTCTCCGGGTGGCAGCCAGATCATCGGATATGTCGTGAAAACCATCGTCGGGCTTCTTGACTGGCGGCTTGATCCGCAACAGGCCGTT
>JANMIB010000466.1:0-4385 GCA_031375605.1 Allobosea sp.
CGTCTTGGCCAGATCGCCGGTGCTCTGAACGGCATCGAGGAGGCCCGCGGCATCGTGCGCTCCGAGGAACTCACCGACGCGCTTCGCCGTGCCACCTCGCGTGCCGTCAATCGCCTGCTGCAGGTTGAGGGTGCCTCGAATGCCTCTGCCGCTTCAGCCACACTCGGCGTTTCCGGCAAGGCTTCCATCGCCGATGTTGTCAATGCGGGTGCGGCCAACAGCGCTGGCTCGGCCATTGCCTCCGTGCTGGCACGCGCGCTTCAGAGCGGAACATCCAGGAAGGCGACCCCGATCAGCATCATCGCGACAGCCGCCAGCGCAGGTCGCAGTCTGGGCGACATCTTCGAGCGGCAATTGCCCACCCGTGTGCAGGCACAAGGCCGTGCGACAGTCGAGATCACACGCCGCGCCCTTGAAGCGCAGACAACCGATGTCGTGATCGACCCGAGCGATGCAGATGCCGTCCTGCCGAATGTGACGGTGGTCGATTCAGGCCGTGCCACGCCATCGAACGAGGGCTTTGTGGTCAAGGCTTCGACGGGTGACCGTGGCGGCACACTTGTCCTCGACATGAACGATGCGACCGGCGAGGATGGCCGGCTGTCGATCATCACAGCCACAGGTGGTGATGGCTCGGATGTGATCTTCCTGTCCGGTGCCAACAATGCGGTTGTGCGCGCAGGGGCAGGCAATGACTATGTATCTGCGGACGGCAATGCCGAACTCTATGGCGGAACCGGAGATGACATTCTCGCAGGCAACATCAGCTTTGGCGAGGATGGCGATGACATCCTGTTTGGCAACGCACTGGCCGTTGGCGGCGCGGGCAATGACCGCATCACCATGTTTGCGCTGGATGAGGAAGAGGACGGTGCCAGCAACGGCCTGGCTTTCGGCGGCGAAGGCGATGACATCATTGTTGGCGAAGTCTCAATCAGCGCAGATGGCGGCGACGGCAATGACGCCATCACGTTGCGGGCCGGCGGCTTTGCCAATGGCGGCGCGGGCGATGACTTTCTGACAGCATTCGACAATGCAACACTCGAAGGCGGCGCGGGCAATGATGACCTGATGCTTCTGGCCAACGGCTCAGTCGATGCAGGCGATGGCAACGACGAGGTGACGGCCACGTTCTATGCGACCGTCAGCGGCGGCAAGGGGAATGACCTGGTCCGCATGAACACCGGCGGAATTTACCAATTCAGCAAAGGTGACGGAACAGATCAGCTTTTGATGGGCTCCACACTGGGTGGCCAGGTCGAAGATTGGGAAAAAACCAACAGAATCGAGCTGACTGATTTTGCACGCGGCGATGTAAGCATCTTTGTGTCCAACAATGAAATCTCGATTACTTCACTCGATCCCAAGATCAGGGACAGGATAACACTAACTCGTTCTCTGCCAGGTGATAATGTTGAAATTGTCTTCAAGAAAGGCAATATAACTCAAAACCTGATGATTAAAGGCACAACGCAAACATTGAGCGCACCAACAACGTTGGTTACTTAAATTTTTCTGAGGTTTTATACAGCAAAAAATGCTGTTAATAATTATTAACAAAAAATTAACGTAATCAATAGCCTCATTTTTATGAGTATAGGTAAATTTACGAACTTTAACGCCATTCTGTACTGTTTTACGAATTGGTAATGGTTGTTGATTCGCGGCATGAAGCAACAACCACGGATGCCAGTCATGAAGAAGTGCTGCGCATTGGGGCTGATAACACCTTCGCGTGTAGTGTTCACGGACGTTGCTGGCGGCTGGAATAGCGTCGCACCTGGCAGTTTCCGCCTTTTGGCCGCGTTGTCTTTGCCTGGCACCCTGCGAGACTTCTGTTAGGAGAAGTACTTCAGATCGGGAGCCTGGCCATCTGATCAACTGAGGAACCTATCCATGAACCAGGTTGCATTTTTGCAATCGACTTTCGCACGTCGATTTCACACTGAAACGCCCGTTGAGCGTTGTGATGTTCCGACACTGACCGGGGTTGTCATCACCGCCATGCTGCCAGTGCTGGATCGGCGCAATCAGACCATCACTTTGGACAACGCAGGACGCCAGGCGATCGTGCAGGGCGACCCGCGCCTTGTTTTCGCGCTGTTGTCCGCTGTTGTCCTGGAGGCAGCAGGGCTTTCCAGCGCTCGCGCAAATCTCCGCGTCGCTTTTGACATCGACGATGGCGATATGGTTGTCACGATCATCGGATCGAACAGCAACCACCTTCCGCGCTCGCTCATCCGCCTCGACCGCGAGCTGTCAGAGCTGGCGCGCAAGGGGGGAGCAGAGCTGGAACTGATTTGGGATGAGCATGAAGGCCCGACCGTTGTTCTTCGCTTCCTGAAGGCAAAAGCAAGCGCCACGCGCTGAGTGCGCTACGCACAAACGCCAGAAAAGATCTCGTTCTCGATCAGCTTTCCGCGGACAGATGGTGAAATCTGGATGCGGAAAGCCCAGGGCAGACCAGTGGACACACCATCTGGGAGTGGTCCAGCCGCGCACATCGCGCTGGCAGACCGCTAAACAGATCATCCCGTATCTGTTTCTGGTCCAAGAATCACCCTCGTGGTGCCATTGGAAAACGTCAGAATAAATGTGATTCGGCGTTGAAAGTTGTGTCCCCATGGCGCGGAGTAACCGTTCGGCGCTGCAAATCTCCGATCAGGTGAACATAAAACCACGGTGTGATGCTACCTGCGCTTTTTTGCAGCAGCTGGCGTATGAATATGCACGACTTATGCGCGCATCCATCAAACCACGACAAACATATGGTTTGATCAGCAAACAACCGCAACCATCTGTTCTCGCTGTCTTAAACGTTAATCGGGATTAACGTTTCCACCAATCCAGATCTGCCCCCCCTTGTCTGGTCACGGTGCCCGAATGGGAGCTGTTTGCTGCCTTGAAACCCGCTTCAGAAACCGAGCCAGCCAAGGCGCATCCGTAGTTATACGTGATTTTTCTTGCTTAAATCGTTTCAGGACATAGTTTCTCCAAACCTGCGGCAAAACGCAGGCCTGATACCGGAATCATTCGCCTGAATGGGCCACTTTCCGGAGATGCTCGTTGCATCATGCGTGAAACTCGAAAATAGCGTCGTCGGTTGAATGCCGTTCTGACTTGAGAGCCGCGCAAACCCACATCTTGTCATGTCTTGATGTCCGCACTTTAGCGTCCAAGCTCAACCAAAAGTTGAGCAACGTGGTACTGTGCCTGTCAAGCCAGCATGCTTCTGGAGCCGTCAATGAATCAGATTGTCTTTCCAAGAACCCGTTCTCCCCACGTTCGCATGGCGAAAAGCCAGAACGATCGCTGTAATCTGCCGATGCTGACAGAAATCATCCTGTCGTCGATGACCCCGATCCTGGGGCGTCGCAAACAGGATGTGGTGCTGCAGCCCAGCGAGAAGCCTGTCGTGATCGAGGGTGATCTTTACCTGGTCTTTTCGCTGCTCTCTGCGGTCGTGCTGGAAACAGCAGGCCTTTCAAGCGCCAATGCGGTGATGCGGGTCTCTTTTGACACTGATGACGAAGCCGCGATGGTGACGATTGCCGGTGCCAACTACCATCAGATCGCACCGGGCTATATCCAGCTCGACCAGCAGCTCTCGGACCTCGCAACAGAGGGCGGCGCCAACCTGACGATGATCTGGAACGAGCACGAAGGCCCAACCCTTGTCCTGCGCTTTCCAAAAGCCATCCCTCCGCAGCTGTCGTGAAAACAGCGCGCAGGCCCGGCCTGCGCGACATGACGGCCCGCACGCCATCGCAGCACAAGTTTGCAGTGCACTCCTCACAGGAACACCGGCTCTCCCCCTTTCACTGGCGGCGCGTGCGGTCTATAGGCACCGCTCAGCACTCACGCTTTGCCATGCCCTCACCGCCCCGATGGTCAACCCTTCCGGGATCGCGGTGTGAGAACCTGAAAGTCCGGCAGCACTGCCGGAACAGAGACCGATGCCAAAACGCACAGACATCACGTCCATCCTGATCATCGGCGCAGGCCCCATCATCATTGGCCAGGCCTGCGAGTTTGACTATTCCGGCACCCAGGCCGTCAAGGCGCTGAAAGCCGAGGGTTACCGGATCGTGCTGGTGAACTCGAACCCCGCCACGATCATGACCGATCCTGACCTGGCAGATGCCACCTATGTCGAGCCGATCACGCCCGAAATCGTGGCCAGGATCATCGAGAAGGAGCGCCCCGATGCGCTGCTGCCCACCATGGGCGGGCAGACGGCCCTGAACTGTGCGCTCTCGCTGAAAAAGATGGGCGTGCTCGCGAAGTACGGCGTCGAGATGATTGGCGCGAAGGCCGAGGCGATCGAAAAAGCCGAGGACCGCAAGAAGTTCCGCGAGGCGATGGACCGCATCGGACTCGAAAGC
>JANMIB010000493.1:0-16982 GCA_031375605.1 Allobosea sp.
CCGTCAACCAGAACCGTGCAGGCCCCGCATTGACCATGGTCGCACCCTTTTTTCGTCCCGGTCAATCCCATCCGGAGCCGCAGCGCATCAAGCAAGGTCGTCCACACCGGAGCGGACACCGTTCGCGCATCGCCGTTGATGGTCATCCTCACCTCGCGGTGAGACTGGCTTTCTGGAACCTCTCCGGGCGATGAAAGGGGGCCATGGGCTTCGTTGGACCTTAGCATTGATGCTGTCTTTCGGATGTGGCCCGCCACGCATGCGAAGCTGTGGAGTCTAAACGCCCGAAATCGCTGTATGTTCCACGGTCACAAACCACTGGCACACAATTGCCGACCGCCAGACCATCCCGCCGTCAATCAAGCCATGATGCCCTGCACGTACTCCGAAACGCTGCCCGGCCGGTCATGAACGGACGCAAGGCGCGCATGCCCATGCTGCAGCGATGGTGTGGACGATCCCCGACTTGACTGAACAAGACAGATGCCAGGATCAGCAGGCCTGCAAAACACGGCGTAGCCTGAATGCAGCGCCGATGGCCCGCGGCACATTATCGCTGCACGCCCAAGGCATCATCCAAACACCAATCCGCCATCGACGATCAGGTTCTGGCCCGTGACCGCGCGTGACCAGGGCGAGGCGAAGAACAACACGGCATCGGCCATTTCAGCGGGCGTTGTCACATGCCCAAGCGGGGTCTGACCAGCCACTATGTCGAACACGGCTTGCGGCGTGGCGGCACTGGCATCGGTGATGTCGAGCAGGCCTCCGGACACCATATTGACCGTCACACCGAGTGGGCCAAGCTCCTTGGCAGTCGTGCGTGTAAAGGCAAGGAGCGCGCCCTTGGCAGCGGTGTAGTCATGATAGGGCACCACCGGGTTCTGCACGAGATTGGTACCGATGGTAACAATCCTGCCGAAGCCCTGCGCCGCGAAATGTGGCTGCAGCGCCTGCACCAGATTGAGCAGCCCCCCGACAGCCGTCTGCACTTGCCGTGAGATGTCCTGCCATTGCAGCCGCCCAAGATGGGCGCGCGCATCACCGTTGAAGGAAAAGTCTGCCAGCGCGTTGTGGATGATGACATCAGGTGCCCCAAAGGTCTTCGTGATGTCGTCGACCATCTTCGCGACCTGCACGGGATCAGTCACATCTGCCTGGAAGGCGGCGGCAAGGGCACCGAGATCCTGCGCCAGGGCCTGTGCCGCACGATCGCTGTTGCGGTAGTTGATGGCGACCCGCGCGCCTTCCCCCGCAAAGGCCCGCGCGATCGAAGCGCCAAGTCCGCGGCCTGCACCTGTCACAAGAACAGTCTGTTGGGAGATCGGCTTGCTCATGAGGCCATGTCTTTCTGCCACATCGCATGGAAATGGTGTGTCGGCCCATGGCCACTTCCGACATCAAGGGCACTGGCCGCCGCGATGGCAGCCGCGACATATGCTTTTGCACGTCTTGCAGCCTCGGGCAGAGGGCGGCCATGACCAAGCTCGGTCGCAAGTGCCGATGAGAGGGTGCAGCCCGTGCCATGGGTGTTGCGGGACGCCGTGCGTGCGCCATCTATCTGGTCCAGCCGGTCGGCTTCGGCCAGCACGTCAGGGCTGTCTGCGGCTGCGAGATGCCCGCCTTTCAGCAGGACTGCCCTGAGACCCAATGCCAGCAACCCGCGGGCCTGCGCCTGCATCTGCTCCATGTTGAGCGCTTCTGCCACGCCAAGCAGGTCGGCTGCCTCCGGCAGGTTTGGCGTGATGATGCGGGCGAGGGGAAAAAGCCTGCGCAAGGCCACGACGGCTTCAAGGGCCAGAAGGCGGTCACCGCTCTTGGCGACCATCACGGGATCAAGCACGATGGGAGCGTCCAGCCCATCAAGCGCCTCCGCAACAGCCTCGATGATGCCGACAGAACCGAGCATGCCGATCTTGACCGCATCAATCCGGATATCGGCGCGGACCATCGCGATCTGCGCCTTGACCATCTGCGGACTGACCAGCTCGACGGCCCCGACACCACATGTGTTCTGCGCCGTCAGGGCGGTGATCACGGCCATCGCATAGCCGCCGCAAGCTGAAATGGCCTTGATGTCAGCTTGTATGCCAGCCCCTCCGGAGGGGTCCGAGCCAGCAATGCTGAGAATGTTCGGGATCATGCCTGTCACCAGGCGCGCAACCGCCGGCGCGCCGCCTCTTGCCGATCAGGCGCGTGAGCGACAGATGCCAAAAAGGTGCTGGCCATGACATTCATGGCGATAAATGGGTGTTGTTTCCGTCCCGCGGCACGGTGTCCGCTATGGTCGGGGCCACGTCCTGCATCTTTCAAATGGCCCCCTCGCGGCGCACGGACCCGGTGGCAGCATCCTTGAACGCAGGGTTCAGACTGATGCCGCTCCACGACTCCCTACGCCAGCATGATCTGGTTCAGGTTCAAAGGGTGCATCTCAGCCCGGCAACATCGGACGCCCCTGTTCGGTTTGGAGGAGCACAGGAGGTGGGCGATCTGTCAAGGAACAGAAGTTGTCCTGCGTTGATATGTCTGCACGGCGCAGACAAGGACATTTGCCCCACGCGGACGAACGGCCATTATCCGGGCTTGGTGACATGCGGCCGGCTCTCAGTCAGGCTGCCCAAAAAGCAGACCCGGCATGAACCGTCATGTGCCAAAGCAACGGCAAAGATGACGGTTTCGCTGCCAACACGCAGTGCCCCAGATTCAGATGCCTCCTGATGGAGCCATCTGAAAGGGGGATGAACTACAAAAACCGTCCAATGGGGGAAAACGTTTCGACAACCATCCGCTTCGCGCCATCGGCGGATACCATCTGCGAGGCGACATGCAGGCCCGAGGCATCGAGACGCTCGACAGCAAGTTCAACGCCATATTCGAAAGTGACGGAGGCCAGCACGAGACGCCGTCCGTCAGCAGAAAGTGTCCAGAAACCCCGGTCCGACCCATCTCCGAAAACGTAGGTGCCGTCGCGGCGGTATTCGACCTTTCCGGCAAGGTTAGGGAACATCTCGCTCACATCTGCGCCGGTTCCGGCATCCCTCGTGGCAACATGTTGCCATGACTGGACAAGCAGCGCATCATTGGCCAGCTTCGGCCCTGTCGCAAATGCGGAAGCTCCAGTTATCACGGTCACAAGAACACTTGATGCCAAAAGAATTTTCCGGGTCATGATGACCTCCTGTCATTGAAGCAGACAAGACTAACAAACAACAAGCTTTGCCTGTGTTGAACATCTCACTTTTCAGTCCCGGACAGAAGTGAATTCACAAGATGTGGTTGAGATTTGTTGAACGGTCTGTTGTCTTTACGTATTCTTAACTGTGTCTTCTGCAGATGCGGTGTAAATTATTGTGCAGAGCATATTGATGAGCAGCACCGTGATTTTGCGTCTCGCCAGCCCGATCAAGCCACGAGAGCGCCTGACAGCTTGCAACCGATCCGGCTCACGCATTCCAGAGCTTCGCGCACAAAAGCAGGTGCCTGCTTTGTGAGAACTTCTCTAAGTCATTGTGTTCAGTCATTTTTCCGCATTGGGATGAATTTCGTCCCGATGCGGAAAGATCTAGTGAACACCACCGTGGGTCAACGCCCGTGTCTCCGATTGACCCGTACGCTGGGCAATGCGTGTGTCGCCAGTTGACAGAAGCGAAATCAGGTTGCCGGTTGTCAGCGCCTTGGCGAAATAGTGACCTTGAATCTCGACGCAGCCTTCGGCGCGAAGATAGGCGAGCTGATCACGTGTTTCGACCCCCTCTGCCGTCGTCGTCATCCCCAGGCTTCGTCCAAGCGCCAGAACCGCCCTGATGATGGCCGCAGCATCAACGCTTTTGTTGAGATCGCTGATGAACGATTTGTCGATCTTGATCTTGTCGAAGGGGAACGAACGGAGATTTCCAAGCGAGGAATAGCCCGTTCCGAAATCGTCCATGGATATCCTGATGCCAAACGCTTTGAGTTCGCGCAGGATCGACAGATTGGTTTCCGTATTGCGCAGCAGCATGGATTCCGTGATTTCAAGCTCTAGCCGGTTCGGATCAAGACCCGCTGTGCGGATAATATCCTTGACGATCGCTGCAAATTCACTGTTCCGCAGCTGTGCGGGCGAAATGTTGACCGCGATCCTGATGTCTGATGGCCAGGTGGCCGCATCCCGGCACGCAGTCTTCAGCACCCAGAGCCCTATTTCCGCGATGAGGCCGGTTTCTTCTGCAAGGGGAACAAATTCGAGCGGTGGGACATATCCCTGGCCTTGCCTGTTCCATCTCAGAAGTGCTTCAGCGCCGATGATCTGCGATGTATGGGCGTCGACAAGCGGCTGGTAATGAACCTCGAGTTCATCGGCGGCGACGGCGCTGCGCAGGTGCATCTCCATGAGACGACGAGACTGCGCCTTCATGTCCATCTCGCTTTCAAAGAAGCGGAATGTGCCACGGCCATCGCTCTTCGCGCGATAAAGCGCGAGGTCGGCATTGCGCAGGATGGTTTCAGGATCGCAGCTGTCCGGCCCTGACAAGGCGATGCCGATGCTCGTGCCGCTGACGACGGTATGGCCCATCAGTTTGAAAGGTTGCGCCATTTCATGCAGCAGCCTCCAGGCGAGCGAGGTCAGCATCTCGCCATTGACCACATCCGAAACGATCACCGCAAATTCGTCGCCGCCCAGGCGGCAGGCGATGTCACTCTCCCGGATGCAACCCTGGATCCGCGCCGCGACCTGCTTCAGCAGAACATCGCCAATCTGGTGACCAAGTGTGTCATTGACCGTTTTGAACCGGTCGAGGTCCAGGCAAACCACTGCAACAGTCTTTTGCTCATGGTCGGCAATGTCCAGCAAGCCGCTGAGGCGATCCTGAAAAAGGATGCGGTTGGCAAGTCCGGTCAGCGCATCGTGGTGCGCCAGATGCTCGATCTTGCGCTCCCGGCGCTTCATCTCGGTGATGTCGGTGTAAAGGACGACCGTTTCCTGTTCCGCCGTGCGATATTCATTGATCAGGATGTGACGGTCATCGGCCATCGCACGCTCATAGACCAGATGGTCTTCGCCATGGCGCAGCAGGCGGTCGATCAGTTCGTCATTGGCATCAAAGTTGATCACCCGCGGGTTCAGGCCGGCGTCAAGTTCGGTCTTGAGAATGTCCGTGTATTCGGCCCCTGGCACAGCAATGGCGCCCATCTCGGGGTAAAGAGCCAGGAAATGGCTGTTGCGGACGGTCAGCCGGTCGTTGCGGTCAAACAGCAGCAGGCCTTGCGACAGGCTTTCGACAATGGCATCGCGGGTTCTGACTTCAGCTGCAGCAGCTGCCAGTTCTGCTTCCTTGATGCGGGTGGCATCAAGGATCACACCTGTCCACAGCACCGATCCATCGTCTTCACGCTGCGGCCGGGCGATGGCGTGGGTGTAGCGTGTCTCGCCATCCGGGCGGAGGATTGTTGCCTCGACATCCCAGAGCGTCATCTCCTCCGATGCCTTGAGAAGTTTCTGCCGGAACGATTGGCGGTATTCGGGGCTGTAGTGCCTGAACAGCGCCTCCGGATCGTTCAGGATACGTTCCGAGGTCACGCCGAAGAGGTCTTCGGCATTTTCACTTATGTATGTGTACCGGATTTCGCCGTCCGGATGCACGGCCCGCTGATAGACAACGCCTGGGATGGAAGCCGACAGCGAGGCAAGGCTCCTGTCGGTTTTCTCGGCATGGCGTGCCGCATGTTCCATGTCACTGAGCAAGGCCACCAGTTCGGAGATGCGGTTGACCTCGTCGATCAGCGGGTGGGGTTCGCTCGGCATCTGCGGCAGATGAAGCGTCACTGATCCCTTGCAAGCTGCACCGTTCGGTCCGACAGGAGCCCTCATCACGGCCCGATAGCCTTGCGATAGGACACGAAGACCTTCTGTTGTGATGGATGACACACTGTCCATGGGGTCTGCAGGGGGCGGAAACTGGAGAACAACTGCGCCAGGCGTCTCCTGCAACCGCACCCGTTCCATCTCGTAGGCCGCTTCGATCTGTCCTGCGCCCGACTGGCTGACATGCATCGTGTTGTTCTGCGACAACACCTGGATCAGGCAGCGGCTGTGAACTCCGCCAAATCCGGTCAGGCTCTCGGCGAGCAGATCGAGGGCTTTGCCGATGGCGCCACCGGCAAGGACACAGGCTATGGCGGCATTGTGCGCGTGGAATGGGACGCGGTCATCGCTTGGCGACGGTGCCGATGTGGCCATCTGGTTGACACTGCTCATGGCGAATATCCTTCGAGGTGCTCCTGCCACGCATTCTGCGTGACAGCTTGGTTCTGTCTTGTTCAGTTGGACGCCAAAGCGACACTGATGCCGTCAACACGGACGGCTTTGCCGTCGTAGTCGTAGATTGTGCTAGCCGCTTCGAAGAACGACAGCGGGATTGTCATCCCGATGTCGCGCAGCTTGCGAAAGCTGATGGCGATGTCCGGCGGCGAGACCACGCCAACCTTCAATTCCGAAACCTTGGCCCGGCCCCGGATGACATCCGCGGCATAAACGGCTGCAAGGTGTGCATTGGATTCAAAGCTGATCCCGATCGAGAGCACAGCACTGTCATCACCGCCCCTGACGATCTCAGGGACAACGCTCAGAACCGCCGCCCGGCCTGCATTGGCGTTGATCGTCGCGATCTCGCGAAACACCGACGTGCTGCCCGTGACCCAGAAAACACTGCTGCTGAGGTCAGGATCATTCTTCGTCATCTGCGCCGTCGCGTCCCTCACCATGCGTTCGAGTTCCTGGCGCGCATCGGCAGGATTCTGGACGGACAGTTCGAAAATGCGGATGCCGCGTGCCTTCGCGTAGTCGATCACCGGCTTGGCCTGTGTCTCGATGGCGCTGACATTCTTGGAGTCGACCAGCACCGCGATGTTGCGCAGCTTCGGTTTGAGATCGTTGACATAGGCCATCTGCACGTCGATCGGCATATTCAGGGACGTGAAAGCGAAGTTGTTTCCCGATCCGCGGTTGTAGCCGGGCGACTGACCCAGGACGACCGGATCCTTCGAGCACACGGTCACGATCGGCAAGGCACCGCCTCGGTAATTGTCCCACAACCAGGCGGTTGTTTCCGATCCCATCGACATGATCAGATCAAACCGTTCAGCTTGTGACTGCTTGAGAAGCGCGAGGCCTGCGGCGTCATTGTTCCGGAAATTGACCACGGTGATCCGGACATCCAGCAGCTTCTCCTCAAACACACTGAGGATCTTGGTGATCGCGATGTCATAAGCCGATGATGGCCGGGGATAGATCAGCATCATCTTGCGAACCGGTCCGTTTGCGCCGGGCGCGCGTTTTGGCGACAGCTCCACCCGGTTGACATCGGCAGTCTCGCGAACATCCCAGGTGTCCAGGACGCCGGGGGCGTATTTGAACCAGTCCCAGTAGGCCGGCTTCGCCGATGCCGGGAGGGTGCTGGCAGATGCGGTCAGCGACATGAGGCTGACGCCAGCAACGGCGGTGGCGGCGCAGGTCGCAGCGAATGTGGAACCTGCAATCAGGGTGCGTCTTGAAATCGGCATCGTCTTCACCTCACGTCGAACGTGTTTCGACATCGCTGTCGGTGTGGCTGTTGGGCGAAAGGAACAAGGCACCCATCACGAATATCCCCAGCGCAACCCATGCCAGAACCGCCCAGGAAGCACCCAGATGCAGGAAGAGCTGGCCAATGATGACAGGGCCCATGATGTGCCCGAAACGCTCCATCAGACGGTAAGCAGCAGCCGTGTTGGTGACACCAAAGCGGCCAGCCATGTCGGTCTGGGTGATGTGCGTCACAACGGGGGCGTTGATGCAGCCGTGCGCAAAGCCGATCATGATCACGCCTGTGATGATCAGAAGGGTGCCGGCGACCGGGGATGTCAGTGGATTGATCAGGGCATTTGCCGCGATGAGACCCAGACCGATGGCGGTCATGGTCGTGCCTTGAAAGAGGACTTTCTCGGTCATGCCTTTCTCGTCGACGCGGATGGAGGCGAAGTGAGAAGCCAGGATCACAGAGGCAGCATAGAGCATCGTGATCTGCCCGATATCTTCCTTGGCATAACCTTGCTGCGACAGCAGCAGCGGCAATGCGAACAGGATAACGCCGGTCAGCACCGCTTTTGCAGGAATGCCGACAAGAAAGATGGAACGGCCGAACGCGCCGTTCTTCAGCATGGTCAGCAAGTCGCGGCCCGCAGAATGCATAGATGTGGAGAATTCACCGGCTGCCAACCGGCGCGGCAGAACCAGCAGCCCGTAACCAGCGGTCACAGCGGCAATGGCGGCACCAAGGGTGAAAATTCCGTCAGAGCCGATATAGGAAACAAGAAGCGATCCGATGGCCATCCCGGCAATCATACCAGCCTGAAAACCAAAAACGATGGCCCCGCCAGCCTGTGTCCTTCGCTCCGGCGACGAGTTTGCCAGAACGTAGGCCTGGACGCCGATGAAAAGCACACCCTGCCCGATCCCGGCAAGCGACCTTGCCCCGATCGCCGACCAGAAGTCAGGGTAAAAGGCCAGAAGCCCAAGACCCGAGCCGGCAAGGGTCAGACCAGTCAGGATCAGATTCTTGGCACCAAACCTTCGTTCAAGCCGACCTGCAGGAACAAGTGACAGCGCAAACATCAGATAATAAGCCGCGAATGGAGCAGACGCGAAGCCACTGGGCAGTTGCGCGGCGCTGGTGGCGCTCTGCATCAACGTCGGCAGGAAGGCATAGCTCAGATGCTCGACGAACACCGCCAGGAAAAACACCGGTTTGACCAGGCTGATCACGGCGGTTTCCTCGACTTCCGACCAACCGTTTTCACTGCGAGAAGACGCCAGTCGTTGCAAGGATCTAGCGACACCCATGAAGAGAGCAGCGAGGAATGCGGACGCCACGAACAGGGCTGCGAAATTCTTCACGCTTCTGACAACCTGACGCACGACGATGTCACGCGGCAGCGCAACTTTCACCGCCACGTCGCGGGGATTGTTCGGCTGGCTCAACGACACGGTGTATTCGTAGTCGTCGGCGACATGGTCCCAGTCGATTCCGCGCCTTGTCGGGTCGGTATGCGCGCGCACCTTGCCGTCAATGATCAGCGCTGCTGAACGGAGATCAGGGTTCAGGCGCTTGTATTCGCCGAAAAGGGCGATGATGCCCGTCACATCCTCAAGATTGATGTTGTAGATAATCAGATCGTCGAGCCGCTGGCCAAGACTGTCCGCCAGTGATTTCGACCTGGCTTGCGCCCCTTGCGAATAGACGTTGATAAGGGTCGACACCACAATGATGGCAACGCCGATGAACATCGTCGAGAAGGCCGCGCCAATCCAGTTGTTGCGCGTCCTGGCCGGAAAGCCATGGGCAAACAGCAAGATGAAGCCGCCGAATGTAACTGACGCAAGAAGGCCGATCTTCACGACCGGATAGAATGCCTCTTCGACACGCTCGGCGATCTTGTTCCTTGGTGCTGTCAGCACCACCTGGCCAACCTCTTCGAAACGGTTGCGCACGGAAAGAACGATCTGAAACTGTTTCGCGTTCTGACGCAATTCGGCAGCCGTTTCGCCAACCCGCCGTGTATCTGGCTTTTCACTGATCCTTTCCAGCGAAGGGTCGCCGGAACTGAACACGCGCAGCTCGTTGCTGTCGTAAAAGCTGATCCCGTCAATGAGTGGATCAGACTTGACCATCGGATCGGCAAGTTGCCCGAAACCCACATATTGCTGGATCGGCAGGCCTGGCCTGACGAAAGCTTCAAGTGAGGTCTGGACGATCTGCGCCTGCGCAACGAGTTTTTCGATCTGGAACTGCTCGTAGGTCCGCCTCGCTTCACCGAAAGCGACATAAATCAGCAACACCAGTGAAACCAGTGCGACAACCAACATGCCAAGCGCTTCGATGAGACGCCGGCTGAACGAAAGATCTGATTGGCTCGGCATGATGCGATCCATAAAAGTTCAAAGAAGACGGGTAAGTCGGTCAGCAACGCCGCGGCGTTCACTGAGCAGAACATCGATACGGTCCGCGAAGATCGACATGATCAGATCGTCATAGCTCATGCCGAACTGCGGCAACCCGATGCTGACAAGGCTTGTCACCTTGCTGGACGGGGCCTTGAGGTCAGGTTTCGGATTGGCTTCCAACACGAAAAGATCACCGGTCTCATCAGCGCGCACGTCGAGGCGTATCAGTGTCTCCACGCCAAGTTCAAAGAAAACACGCTGGGCAAGCGATTCCAGTCGGCCCCAGACAGCAGCATCGCGAACCGGATCAAGCGCAACCGCCCGCTCGCCGGTGATCGGCTTTTCGTCCATCGAGGTGAAGATTTTCTCGTCCAGGTCGAGCACACGCTCGAGAGCCGAAAACACGAACGGTCCAGGCAGACGTTCGATCTTGCCATCACGGGCAATGATCGGGCCTGCGACCGCAACACAATACTCCCGCCCGCCAAGATAGCGCTCGATCAGCACATGGTTGCGCGTGATGTCGTAAACGCGGCTGAGCGCATCGCCAAGACCGTCGACAGTCTCAACATATGTCACATGCAGTGAGGCGCGGCCCGAGGCTGGCTTGACAATGAAGGGGCCTGCATAGGCACCGAAGGCTGCCTTGAAACCTGCCTCGGCGTGCGGAACATCAAGGCTCATGCCCGGCTGCCAGATATGAAATTCGGCGGTTGGAATCCCGGAGGCGCGCAACTGGCGCTTGAAGACATGCTTGTTGTCGAGAATACCTGCCGTCATCGGATCATGACCGATGTAAGGAATGCCGAACATCTCCATCATCGAAGGGGCGTGGGACACGGAACAATGGCCTTGCACGCCGCCGGTGTTCAGCCAGGCGATGTGCGAGTCATGCTTCTTGATGTGCTCGCCAAGACGCATGTCGTCAGCCATCAGGGAAGGGGGGCGGCAACCCAGCCGTTCCATTGCCGCGGCAATATCTTCAGCGACGGTCCGGTAGCTCTTCCACGAACGAGGGTTGGTGGTACGCTCTATCACGGCACCGTCAGCGGCCTTGTCGCCACCATAGACCATGGCCAGCTTCAATCTGCGAAACAGCTTCTCGATCTGACGCTCAAGTATCTCTTCGCGGCCAACCCGCCGCGACGGACTTGGTGAAGATGCGATCTTCTTCTGAAATTGTGCCATACCCACTGCCCCGATGTTTTCGGCGCTCCTTGTTCGGCGCCATTGTCAATCAAGGTAAACCCGGAGCGGCAACGAATTCGTTAAAAGACGGACAGATTGCCCTGGAAGGCCACATTCAGAACACGTTTTTGACAGGCAAACTTCCCGCGCAGCACTGGCAGATCAGTAAAACTGAACTGCCAGATTGGAATAAAAACGTACGATTGATTCAATTCACGCGTCAACCTGACTAAATTACCTGCTTTTATGCAGATGTCGTTGCGTTTTCTAGAATCTGCTGTCGGTGGTTACCATTCGTTTACTATGCCAGCAAATGAGATCGGATCCTCGAACTGCGGGATGGGCGACAGCCCTTTTCTGGCGGCTGGGCGCTTTCGCCGACCATGATGTCATGCCTCGCGTCCTTGATCGGCGCGATTTCGCCATGACTGCAGGCAGTCCGGGGCATTGTGCCGGCACAAGGAACCTGACGGACAGGCACAGCGCTCGCTGCTGCAACCTTCTGAGAGGGCCAGACATCTGATGAAGTGGAGGCTGTCGCTGGCTCGCGCCGGCATGACACCCTCCAAGCCGAAGGAATGTCCGACGCTGATTGCACTGTCGTTGCCGGAGCTGAAGAGCCTAGTCGGCTCCCTGAAATGAGAGCCTGAACATCTGCGCGCGCAACAAAAAAGCCGCCTGAAGGGCGGCTTTCGTGTTTCAGTCCATGATGATCAGCGCGAGTAGAACTCGACCACCAGGTTGGGTTCCATCTGGACCGGATAGGGCACATCGCCAAGTGCAGGCACGCGGACCAGAGTGCTTGTCATCTTGGTGTGATCAGTTTCCAGATAATCAGGCACATCGCGTTCGGCCAGACCGACAGCTTCCAGAACAAGCAGCATCTGCTTTGAGGCGTCCTTGACGGCCACCACATCGCCGGGTTTCACGGCATAGCTCGGAATATTGACCTTGCGGCCATTGACCGTGACGTGGCCGTGGTTGACGAACTGGCGCGCCGCGAACACGGTCGGCACGAACTTCGCGCGGTAGACCACCGCATCCAGACGGCACTCCAGCAAGCCGATGAGATTTTCGCCCGAGTCGCCCTTCATGCGGACGGCTTCAGCGTAGTAACCGCGGAACTGGCGCTCCGAGATCGAACCATAATAGCCCTTGAGCTTCTGCTTGGCGCGCAGCTGCGTGCCGAAGTCGGACATCTTGCCCTTGCGGCGCTGGCCATGCTGGCCAGGGCCATATTCGCGGCGATTGACCGGGGATTTCGGGCGGCCCCAGATGTTCTGACCCATACGGCGGTCAAGTTTGTATTTGGCGGCGTGGCGCTTTGACATGTGTCGCGTGTCCTCTTGGATTGCGATTGTGAGGACCGCGCCCTCCTGTTCCCGTCCTGAAACGTGACGTTTCACTGGGGCGACAGAACCACACTGATGTTCAATGGGTTCACGGGTGCGGATGTACTCACGAGCCATTCCTGACCCGCGAGAGCGCTGTCTAAAGCCATGTGAGGGCGCGAATGTCAACGCGCAATGCACGAGAAACGCTCTTTTGCGCGCCGTGTCTGGCGATCAGACCCGATCCGGAGGCGCTATCACATCACCAAGCCCATGACGTGCAAGCACCTCGCGCAGGCTTGGGGAAAGCAGGCTTGGGGAAAGATTGCCGCTGGTGAGGCAGACACGAGATGTCCCCTGCTCGCAACACGCCTCTGACACTCCGAGAAGCTGGACAACACGGCGTGCGATGGCTGGTGCAGGGTTGATCCAGACAACAGGCCAGGGTGCGAGCCTGACCAGCCTGTCCAGCAGCAGCGGATAGTGCGTGCAGGACAATGTCACCACATCGGTGCGAAGCAAACCCTCCTCGGACTGATGCGTGACAAAACAAGGCAGGATTTCAGCCAGGATGTCCGCATCACTGGCTGGTTTGCCGCTGATCTCGGCTTCTGCCATGGCGGCCAGATGCAACGAGCCGACAAGCGTGACTTGGCAATCACTGGCAAAACTTGCAATGAGATTTCGGGTATAATCCCGCGTGACCGTACCCGGTGTCGCCAGCACGGAGAAGACGCGGGATCGCGAACGCTCGGCAGCTGACTTTATGGCGGGGACAGTTCCCACAAACGGTGTTGAAAAGCGGGCGCGCAGGGCTGGCAGCACCAGCGTCGAGGCCGTGTTGCAAGCCAGGACAATGCAGTCCGGCGCATGCAGGGCAATCAGTTCGGCCATCAGGTTTACAAGCCGGGCGATCAGCGCATCTTCCGGCCACGAACCATATGGAAACGCCGCATCGTCCGCGACATAGACATAGTGCGCATCGGGGCGGCTGCTCACGATGTCTGCAAAGACAGTCAGTCCCCCAAATCCTGAATCAAACACAAGGATACGGGGTGCTGCCAACATCGTCTGCGCCGTCTGGTGCATGGCACCTGCCAAAAGGTCAATCGCCAGACCACCGGCCATGGGCGGCAGGGACATGGCTGACACAGGCATGGATCGCATGAACATCTCCGCTCGTCACATCACCGTCATTCTTTCCAGATCATCCTTTGCAAAGCGTAACGACAGGCAGGGACAAGATGTGTTCATGCAGGCATTTGGCGTGATTTTGACACCCAGGATGGACTCTGCCTGCTGGCGTATGGAAAGTCTCCCCTGCCTGACCTGTCTATGCGCTGCAATGCTCTGGCGAAGACGACTGAAACATGAAATGCTGTTGCAAGAAGCTGGGGTCGGCGAACATGCAGACAAGGCCGGTACAGATCGAGAGCTTGCGTGCGCAAGACTTCTCCGAAGCCGAAATCAATGCCGGCCAGATCGATTGGCTGCGGCTCAAGGACAGGGTTGGTACGTCCATCGTCGATCTGGACGTCAGGCTCAGCCGCAAGCTCCAGTCCATGATGCAGATCGACATGCTCGATCTGGGCGGTGTCAACGTGACGTGGCACAACTCACGCGGCATCAGCATGGTGCGCGGAACCAGGCACCTGCTTGGTGCCGAACCCGTTGTGACCATCACCATTCCTCTCTCCGGCACATTTGTGGCCGAGCAGCATGGCCATGCGATCACGGTGGTTTCGGGTCAGGCCGTGCTGCTTGATGCGTCAAGGGCAAGTTGCATCGATATTCCTGAAACATCGACGTTCATCGGCCTGCGCCTGTCCCATACCGTGTGGACAGAGCGCTTCAGCAACTGGCGCAAACCCGGCTCACAGCCGCTCGGCCCGTTTCTGCTGCCATCGCAAGCCCCCAACTTTGCTTTGCTTCTGGGCTATTTCTTTGGAATGCGCGCCATCCAGACCGCACTTTCGCCTGCCGAAGCGTTGGTTGCACGCAGCCATCTGCTCGATCTGGTCGACGGCTGCGTGACCTGGGAGCCTGACACAGAGCCATCAGCACAGCCGCTGGCTGTGCTGCGTGCAAAAACGCTGGCCCTGATGCAGCGTCATCATGAAGATGCGACACTGACGATCATGGATATCGCTGAATGGATCTCGGTGAAGCCAGCCGACATCGACAACAGTTTCAACGATGCCGGGACATCGTTCGAGGCTGAGCTGCTTTTCATGAGGGTCGCCCATATCGGTGCCGCTCTCAGGAAAACAGCCGGTGGCCTGCTGTCCGTCTCGGAGGTTGCACTGTCACACGGCATGGATGAACTGCGCGAGTTCTACACGGCTTTCGAGCGGTTCTACGGTATGGATCCCCAAACCTATCGCTCAATGAAAACCTCCTGACCCTGCATGTCATGTCTCTGCGGAACGTCGGAGTGCACTTGATCTTCAGCCGCATCACACCGTGACCTCGATGACGAGCGCCATGTCGTCCCTGTGAATCATTTCGGCCTGGCCTGGGTGTCCGAGCGCGGCTTCGATGTGCCTGGATGATTTGCCGAGGACAAGCCTGGCCTCGCTCGCGTCATAGGCCACAAGTCCGCGGCCAAGTTCGGTGCCGGTGGCATCCCTGATCACCACGGCATCGCCGCGCTGGAATTCACCTTCGACGCGCTTCACACCGACGGGAAGCAGGCTTGCCCCGGTTGCAAGCGCCTTTGCAGCTCCTGCATCGACATGGATCACACCGCGCGGCTCGAGTGTGCCTCCGATCCAGCTCTTGCGCGCGCTGGCAGGCGTCGACGCCGAGAGAAACCAGGTGCAACGAGCGCCATTGGCGACAGCTGCCAGCGGGTTTTTCGGGCGGCCATCGGCGATCAGCATGTGCGTGCCGCCCGAAACCGCGATCTTGCCGGCCTCGATCTTGGTCGTCATGCCGCCGCGTGACAGTTCTGACCCAGCCCCGCCTGCCATCGCCTCGATCTTTGCGGTGATGCGCGGCACGACCGGGATATGCTCGGCACTCGGGTCACTGGCGGGAGGGGCCGTGTAAAGCCCGTCAATATCGGAGAACAGCACCAGAAGGTCGGCTCCGGTCATGGTCGCAACCCGCGCCGCGAGCCTGTCATTGTCACCATAGCGGATTTCGCTGGTGGCGACCGTATCGTTCTCGTTGATCACGGGAACGGCTCGCAGTTCGAGCAATCGCCCGATCGTGGCGCGCGCGTTGAGATAGCGCTGGCGCTCTTCGGTGTCGGCGAGCGTCACAAGAATCTGCCCGGCAGTGATGCCATGGTGGCCAAGCGCTTCGGCCCATGTCCGGGCCAGTGCAATCTGACCGACAGCGGCTGCCGCCTGGCTGTGCTCAAGTTTCAGCGCGCCTGCAGGAAGGCCCAGGATGGTCCGGCCCAGGGCAATCGCACCTGATGACACAACCTGCACATCAGCCCCGCGCCCGTGCAACTCGGCAATGTCCTCTGCCAGAGCCGCGAGCCAGCCATGCCGGGCCCGGCCTCTGGCACGGTCCACGAGCAAGGCCGAGCCGACCTTGATGACGATGCGGCGAAACTGGGAGAGTTGAGGCGTTCTGGTGCTCAAGCGCGCAAAACCGGTTGGAGTTCAGGGCTGCCAGCCTGTGTCGATGGCGGGGGCATTTTCCCTCGCTTCGGCAGCACGCGCCTCATCGATGATGATCAGCAAGGCCCGCAGGGCCTCCTGCACGCCAAGTCCGGACGCCGAGGACAACAGCAAGGGCGTGCGCTTGGCGGCGCGCTTCAGCCGCGCCATCTGCTCCTTGAGGGTGGCCGGATCCAGCGCGTCCGCTTTGGACAGCGCTACGATTTCGGGCTTGTCGGTCAGCTCGCCGCCATAGGCTTCAAGTTCCTTGCGGACGATCTTGTAGGCTTTTCCGGCATGTTCGGTCGTGCCGTCGACCAGATGCAGCAACACGCGGCACCTCTCGACATGGCCAAGAAACCTGTCGCCCAGACCCACGCCTTCATGTGCGCCCTCGATCAGGCCAGGAATGTCGGCCAGCACGAATTCGCGCGTGTCGACACTGCCGACACCAAGGCCGGGATGCAGCGTCGTGAACGGGTACGCCGCAATCTTGGGCCGGGCCGCGGTGACGGTGGCCAGAAATGTCGACTTGCCGGCATTGGGCAATCCGACAAGCCCGGCATCGGCAATCAGCTTCAGCTTGAGGATGATGGTGGCTTCCTCGCCATCAAGGCCAGGATTGGCCCGGCGCGGCGACTGGTTGCTGGAGGTCTTGAAATAAGCGTTGCCGAAGCCGCCATTGCCGCCTTTGGCCAGAAGCACGCGCTCGCCCGGCCTGGTGATGTCAAACAGCAAGGTCTCGCCATCTTCCGCATAGACCTGCGTGCCCGGAGGCACCTTCAGCACGGAATCATTGCCCTTGCCGCCTGCCCTGAGCGCACCCATACCGTGCCCGCCGACCTTGGCCTTGAAGTGTTGGGAATAACGGAAATCGATCAGCGTGTT
>JANMIB010000495.1:0-2620 GCA_031375605.1 Allobosea sp.
GCTTTCGAACGACGGCGTGGTCACGCGCATCGAAGTCCGTTGTGCCGGGAGCGCGCGCCCCGCTAATATCGCGGCCACCGACGCGGTCCGTGAGCCGCGGCTGACCGCCCGTGAGCACGCGAAGGATTCCACCGAGGCCCATCCCATGGCGGATCTCTCCATCGATTTCGCGGGCATCAAGAGCCCGAATCCCTTCTGGCTGGCGAGCGCTCCACCGACCAACACGGGCGATCAGGTGATGCGGGCCTTCGATGCCGGCTGGGGTGGTGCGGTGTGGAAGACGCTCGGCGATCCGATCGTCGACACCTCGAGCCGCTTCGGCGCGCTCGACGTGGGCGGCACCAAGATGGTCGGCTTCAACAACATCGAATTGATCACCGACAGGCCGCTGCAGGTCAATCTTGAGGAGATCAAGCGCGTCAAGAAGGAGTGGCCTGACCGCGCCATGGTCGTGTCGCTGATGGTGCCCTGCGACGAGGAAAGCTGGAAGAACATCCTGGCCCGCGTCGAATGGACCGAATGTGACGGTGTCGAGCTGAACTTCGGCTGCCCGCATGGCATGAGCGAGCGCGGCATGGGGGCGGCGGTCGGGCAGGTGCCGGACTACGTGGAAATGGTCACGCGCTGGTGCAAGCAACACACGCGCATGCCGGTCATCGTGAAGCTCACCCCCAATGTCGGCAGTGTCATCCCGCCTGCAAGGGGCGCAAGGAATGGCGGCGCTGATGCCGTGTCGCTGATCAACACTGTCAACTCGATGATGGGTGTCGATCTCGACATGATGTCGCCGTGGCCCCATGTTGGCGGCAAGGGCACCCATGGCGGCATGTGCGGGCCGGTGGTCAAGCCGATCTCGCTGAACATGGTGGCCGAGATCGCCCGCAATGCGGACACCCAGGGCATCCCCATCTCCGGCATTGGCGGCATCGAGACCTGGAAGGATGCCGCCGAATACATGGCACTGGGCTGCGGCACCGTGCAGGTCTGCACCGCCGCGATGATCTACGGCTTCAGGATCGTGGAGGAAATGAAGGCCGGGCTGTCGGAATGGATGGACGAAAAGGGCTATGCGAACATCGAGGCGTTTCGCGGCATGGCCTCGCCAAAGGTCACCGACTGGCAGCACCTCAACCTTGACTATGTCGTCAAGGCCCATATCGATCAGGATCTGTGCATCTCCTGCGGGCGCTGCCACATCGCCTGCGAAGATACCTCGCACCAGGCCATCACCCATCTCGTGAATGGGTCACGGCACTTCGAGGTGATCGAGGAGGAGTGCGTCGGCTGCAATCTTTGCGCCGTGGTCTGCCCGGTGGAGAACTGCATCACCATGGTGGAACTCACCGAAGGCGTCGATCCGCGCACCGGAACCCCCGTCGGCGGGCACCGCACCTGGATGGAGCACCCCAACAACCCGATGGCGAGGAATCCCAGACCCGCAAAGGTGGCCGAGCCTGCGCAGTGACATATGAGCGCGGCTGCTCACCTAGACCATCACCAGCCCGAGTATGGTGGCGCATACAGATTGCCGTGTCTGCTCGAAAAACGCCGCGTCGTTCAGTGTCTTGCCGGTGAGTTGCTCGATCTGCACGGCGAAATCGGCGTAGTGCTGCGTGGTTGCCCAGATCTGGAACAGCAGGTGATGAGGATCATGCGGTTTCAGGCGGCGCTCGGCTTGCCAGCGTGCGAGAACCGCAACCGTGCGGTCCACAATCTGTTTCAGATCGGTTGTGATCACGCCTGACAGCATGGGGGCGCCCTGCATCACCTCAAGCGCAAACAGGCGCGATGCCTCCGGCTGGTCGCGCGCCGCTTCCAGTTTACGCGTGATGTAGTGGGTCAGCGCCTTCCGTGGATCGCTCTGCTCGTCAAGCCTGCGCAAAGGCTCCAGCCACATGTCGAGCGTGCGTGTCAGTACGGCGATATAGAGTTCGTTCTTGGAGCGGAAATAATACAGCAGGTTGGGTTTGGACAAGCCCGCTTCCCTGGCGATCGCATCCAGCCGCGTGCCAGCCAGCCCTGTGCGGGCGAAACACAGAAGCGCCGCATCAAGGATGCGCTCGCGGTTGGCTTCCCCGGTGGCAGTCACGGCGCGGACAGGAACTGACACAGCGTCTGTGGGTGGACGGTCGCTGCAGCTATCGAGGGGCATCGATCAGGTCCGTGAAAGGGCTGTGATGTCCATGTTGCACACACTTGACCATTTGATCAATTCTGGTCCACGCTGACCATCGAGAGAGGTGCATGGCATGCGGATTGCTTTTGATCTTCGAGCCAAAACGGCGCAGGCCCATGGCGGAGCATGCGAGGCATCTGGCAAGGCATGACCGGCATGAGAGTCGAGCAGACGGCATCAGGCACAGGGCTGACCCAGGCGGGTGGTTCCGGCGCTGGCACCGTGATCGACGTGCGCAAGCTGTCGCTGACCTTCGCAACGGCGGATGGGCCGGTGTTTGCGCTTCAGGACATCGACCTTGCGGTGCGGGAGGGCGAGTTCATCTCGTTCATCGGCCCGTCGGGATGCGGCAAGACCACGCTTTTGCGTGTCATCGCAGACCTTGAACAGCCAACCGGCGGAACGATCACCGTCAATGGCCTCAGCCCGGAGCAGGCAAGGCTG
>JANMIB010000510.1:0-2219 GCA_031375605.1 Allobosea sp.
CCGGGCCGGATCCTCGAGGCTTTCCTTGACGCGCACGAGGAAGGTCACCGCTTCCTTGCCGTCGATGATGCGGTGATCGTAGCTCAGCGCCAGATACATCATGGGCTTGATCACGATCTGCCCGCCGACCACCATGGGACGTTCCTGGATCTTGTGCATGCCGAGGATGGCGCTTTGCGGCGCGTTCAGGATCGGCGTGGACATCAGCGAGCCATAGACCCCGCCATTCGAGATGGTGAAGGTGCCGCCCTGCATCTCGTCGATCTTCAGCGCGCCATCGCGGGCGCGCTTGCCGAAATCGGAGATGGTCTTCTCGACGCCTGCGATGCCGAGCGTGTCAGCCTCGCGCACCACCGGCACGACAAGGCCCTTCTCGGTGCCGACAGCAACGCCGATATGGTAGTAGTTCTTGTAGATGATGTCTGTGCCGTCGATCTCGCCATTGACGGCGGGAAGCTCTTTCAGGGCCTGGACACAGGCCTTCACGAAGAAGCCCATGAAGCCCAGCTTCACGCCGTGCTTCTTCTCGAACAGCTCCTTGTACTGGTTGCGCAGCGCCATCACGGCGCTCATGTCCACCTCGTTGAAGGTGGTCAGCATCGCGGCGTTGGTCTGGGCTTCCTTCAGGCGGCGCGCGATGGTCTGGCGCAGCTTGGTCATCTTCACGCGTTCTTCGCGGGAGGCGTCATCCACGGCAATCGGTGCCCGCATCATGACCGGGGCGGGCACAGGCGTGGCGACCGTAGGGGGATTGGCGATAGCGGCCAGCATGTCCCCCTTGGTGACGCGGCCATCCTTGCCCGTGGCAGGCACGGAAGCTGGACTGACGCCACTCTCGGCTGCCAGACGCGACACGGCCGGACCGGAATCAGCAGCCTTGGGCGATGGCTTGATCTCGCCGCCGCCCGCAATCTGCGCCGTCTGCTTTTCGGCTTGCCTGACGGTTGAAGCTCCTGCTCCGGCAGCGGCCTGTGCGACTGCTTCCGCCTTTGGCGCGGCGGCAGGCGCCGTGGCAGCGCCCGCGCCACCAGCCGTGATCATGCCGAGCAGGGCTGCGACACCGACCGTTTCGCCCTCCTTGGCCACGATCTCGCCAAGCACACCCGCAGAAGGCGCGTTGACTTCGAGTGTCACCTTGTCGGTCTCCAGTTCGACAAGCGGCTCATCAGCCTTGATGGCATCGCCTGGCTTCTTGAACCACTTGCCGATGGTGGCTTCGGTGACGGACTCGCCAAGGGTGGGAACGCGAATTTCGGTGGCCATGTCGGATAGACCTTGCTGTCAAAGGATGGAAACGGGATCAGGCCGCGAAGGCCTCGTCCATGAATGTCTTGAGCTGCGCCAGATGCTTGGACATCAGGCCCGTTGCGGTCGCTGCGGAAGCCGGGCGGCCCACATAGCGGGTGCGCTTGGTCTTGGCACCGCAATGGCCGAGCACCCATTCGAGATAGGGCTCGACGAAGCTCCACGAACCCATGTTCTTGGGCTCTTCCTGGCACCAGACCACATCCGCGCCCTTGAAACGCGACAGTTCACTGGCCAGCGATTTCAGTGGGAACGGATAGAGCTGTTCGACGCGCAGGAGATAGACATCATCGATGCCGCGCTTTTCGCGCTCCTCGTACAAATCAAAGTAGACCTTGCCGGTGCACAGCACCACGCGGCGGATCTTGGCATCCTTCACCAGTTTGATTGCTTCGCCCTTCTGCGTCTGCGCATCATCGCGCAGCACGCGGTGGAAGGTCGAATCTTCGGCGATGTCCGCCAGCGTTGACACGCAGCGCTTGTGCCGCAGCAACGATTTCGGCGTCATCAGGATCAGCGGCTTGCGGAACTCGCGCTTGAGCTGGCGGCGCAGGATGTGGAAATAGTTGGCCGGTGTCGAGCAGTTCGCCACCTGCATGTTGTCTTCCGCGCACATCTGCAGGAAGCGTTCAAGCCGGGCCGACGAGTGCTCCGGCCCCTGGCCTTCATAGCCATGCGGCAGGAGGCAGACGAGGCCCGAGAGGCGAAGCCACTTGCGCTCGCCGGACGAGATGAACTGGTCGAACAGCACCTGCGCGCCATTGGCGAAGTCGCCAAACTGCGCTTCCCAGGCCACCAGCGCGTTGGGCTCGGACTGCGAATATCCATATTCGAAGCCCAGCACCGCTTCTTCCGAAAGCATCGAGTTGATGACCTCGTAGCGCGACTGGCCCTCGCGGATATGGTTGAACGAG
>JANMIB010000521.1:0-1590 GCA_031375605.1 Allobosea sp.
GACGCGGTGATCTGCGCCAAACCAGGTGAATGGAGTTTCAGGCGGCATATCCTGCACCATGCGAAGCTGGCCGAAGCGGCAGGGGGTGTCGATGGCTTCATCATCGGCAGCGAGATGATCGGGCTGACGCGTGTACGGTCAGCCTCCGGCGTGTATCCGTTCGTTGCTGCGCTGCAGGGCATCGCCGCCGACGTGCGCGCCATGCTGGGTGCGCAAACACGCATCACCTATGCCGCTGACTGGACCGAGTACGGCGCGCATGTGCTCGGTGGCGGGCAGGAGGTGCGCTTCCCCCTCGATCCGCTGTGGGCACATCCGGCGATCAACGCAGTCGGCATCGACTGGTATCCGCCGGTGTCGGACTGGCGCGACGGCATCGACCATCTTGATGCCCAGATCGCGCGGTCTGGCACCGATCTTGACTATCTGGCATTGCGGCAAACCAGCGGCGAAGCCTTCGACTGGTATTATGCCGATGACGCGGCACGCAATGAGCAGGCCCGCGCACCGATCACCGACGGGCTGGCCAGCAAACCCTGGATCTACCGGCCCAAGGACATGGCAAGCTGGTGGCGACATCCTCACATCGAGCGCGTCGGCGGTGCTGAATTGGGCACATCGACGGCATGGGTGCCGGGCGCAAAACCCATCTGGCTCACCGAGACCGGTTGCCCCGCCGTGGACAAGGGCGCGAACAGCCCCAATGTCTTTCCCGATCCGAAATCCTCGGAGAACGCCTTGCCGCCATTTTCCAGTGGGCAGCGCGATGATCTGATGCTCCTGAGGGCCTTGGAAGCGCAAGTCGGGGTGTTCGATCCAGCTTCCCCGCGCTTCAGTGCCCTTGCCAACCCGCTGAACGCTGGCGGCACCTTGCGCATGCTGGCACCCAGCGACATGGCCTTTTGGGCCTGGGATGCACGGCCTTTTCCCGCTTTTCCGATGCTGTCAACGGTGTGGAACGACGGTGCCAACTGGCAGAAGGGGCACTGGCTGAACGGCCGGCTTGAAGCTGCGCCTCTTGACCGGCTGATCAAGGCCATCCTCGGTGATTACGGATTGCCCGAGGCAGGCGGCCTTGGCATCGATGACATCATCGACGGCTATGTCATCGACCGGCCCATGTCGGCGCGCGAGGCGCTGGAGCCGCTGGTCAGGCTGTTCGGGCTTGATGCGCGCTTCAGCGCTGGCCAGCTCTTTGTCAGCGGCAGAACCTTGCGCCAGCCCGTGATGGTCAGCGCTGATGATCTGGTGCTGGACCGCGACAACAGGCCTTTCAGCCTGCGCCGCGCCCAGGAAAGCGAACTGCCACGCGAGCTGCGCATCGGCTTCATCAATGGCGCGTGGGACTATCGCCGCGCTGCCAGCCGTTCGCGCCGTCTTGGCGGAAGTGCGCGCCGCGAGGTGGCGCTTGATGGTGCCATCGTCAGCCACAGGGCGCAGGTCGATGCTCTGGCTGAACAGCGGCTGAAAGAGGCCTGGGTCGGCCGGGAAACCTTGAAATTTGCCCTCAGTCCGCGCCAGATCGCGCTTGAACCGGGCGATGCCGTCCACCTGGATGTCGATGGCACGCCCCGCCTGTTCCGGGTCACG
>JANMIB010000536.1:0-2016 GCA_031375605.1 Allobosea sp.
GCACCATTGACGAGCCGGTGCCGCCACTCGGCATTGCCCAGGAAGCCCTGACGGGACAGCACGGCAGGTGTCAGGGTCAGGTCATAGTTCGGCGCCAGATTGATGAACAGCGGAACGCCGATCCCAAATCCTGTCTGGGTCGACGAATAGATCGTCGGAGCAAGAAGGCCGGTCTGCCGCTTTACCGTCGAATCGGGCGACCAGAAATACGGAATATAGGCAACTGGAACACCCGCGAACTCGAGTGTGGAGCCCTCGAAGTAAATGGTCTTTTCGTCACCTTTGTGGACGATTCTCTTGGAGCGGACCTGCCAGAGAGGCGGCTTTTCAGGATTGTCCTTGCAGGGCTCGCACGCGGTGTAGGTTCCGGTGTCGAAGGAAACGGTGTCGCCAGCGGAACGTTCACCACGGGGCGCGGCAAAGCGGCTCTTGTCAGGGTTCTCGGTGCGCAGCGTGTCGATGAAGCCTTCACGGAAATCATCGGTCAGATCGAAACGCGAGCCAGTGACCAGTTGCCCGCTGGCCTCGGTCATCCGCGCATTGCCTTCGGCAAAGACCCGTTTGGTGGCGCGGTTATAGACGACACGGTCCGCTTCAAGCGTGCGGCCTTGATAGAAAATCTGAACATCGCCAAGAGCTTCAACGGTGTTTTTGTCGTTGTTGTAGACCAGTTGCTTGGCTTCGATCAGCATCCGGTCCTTGGCTTGACCGGCTGGGGCAGGCTTCTGGCCAGGAAAGACAGGTGCCTGTGCGTAGGCATGAGTCATTAGCAACACCAGGGCAAGCCCTGTGCCGGCGGCAAGAGAACTCATTCGCGCGTTGCGAGAGAGCATCCGCTGTTTCATCCAGTCCACACGCGCCGCACGCACCTAGCCGTCCTCCAGATGGAGAAGGGCAAGCACGCCAAGCAAACTCCCCAAAATCGCCGGCAGCCAGGCAGCCATGACGGGCGCAATAATCCCGTTGGCTCCAAGGTCTTCGGTAAGCTCAGTGGCGACGTAAAGCACGAACCCAGCAACAACGCCACCCAGCACCATTCGAGCAACACCACCAAATCGGAAAAATCTTAATGAAACGGTTGCAGCAACCAAAATCATGGCAACAAGAAGCAGCGGACGTGCGGTCAGCGCAGCCTCCTGAAGCTTGTAGCGTGTGGCATCAAGCCCAGCACGCTCTGTGCGATCGATCACCTCCGGCAAATCCCAGTAGGAAACCTGCTCGGGCGGCGTGAAATTGCGCCGGACCTGTTCGACTTCAAGGTTGGTTGACACCAGAAAGACACCGTAGCTCTGTGGCTCGTCGATGGTCGATACGACCCTTGCATCGGTCAGCTGCCAATACCCGTCAAACAGCACGGCTTTCGTGGCCTCCACCCGGTCGATGAAGCGTCCGCTCTCATCATAGTTGTAGAACGTCACCTGGTTGAGCTGCCTGCCCTGGTCCGAGGCTGAAATGGCACGGACCACAGCCTGCCCATCCATGCTTTTCTGCCGAAGCCAGAGATCTTTCGCATTTGCGGCGCTGCCGCTCTTGGAAAAGATCTTGGCTTCGATGTTCGCCGCGCGCTGATTGAAGCTGGCAGCAACCGGGTTGAACACTGTCACAGCCATGATGCCGATGAGCGCTCCGGTCAGGATGCCAGGCTGCAGGAATTGCCAGGCTGAAACACCGGCAGCCCTCGCGACCACCAGTTCAAGTTTGCGGCTGAGGCCAAGCAAGGCACCCATTGCCCCAAATAGCACGGCAAATGGCAGCACCTGCTCTGCGATCGAGGGGGCGCGATAGAATGCAAGCGTCACCATGATGCCGGTGGATGCACCTTCCGCATCGCCTGCGCGCCGCATCAGCTCGACAAAATCAAGCGTGAAGATCAGCATGTAAATGGTTGCGAAAACCCCTGCGATCATCTTCAGGAAGCGCAAGGCAACATAGATACCAAAAGTCCGCCCGATGATCATGCCGTGATCGGGTTGCGGATTCTTGGCTTTGCCCTGTCCAGCGTGATGGTGCGTTCTC
>JANMIB010000020.1:0-3378 GCA_031375605.1 Allobosea sp.
GCACCATGGCGACCAACCACGTCGTGATGAAGCGTGCGGCCTTCTTTCAACGGAACCCGGACCAAGGCACGCTTGGCAGATTCGGTCGCTTTGCGGATTGCTTCCGGAACCTCGCGGGCCTTGCCATGGCCAAAGCCGACGCGGCCCTTCTGGTCACCGACAACGACAAGAGCGGCGAACGCCATGCGGCGACCACCCTTTACAGTCTTTGCGACACGATTGATGTGAACAAGGCGATCGACAAACTCGCTGTCGACCTTTTCGCCACGTTCGGGACGGGGTTCTCTTGCCATGATGGTCCTCGTACTTGCGCGGAAACACGATTGCCGTGCCCGCTCGCTTGAGCAGTCGCCTTAAAGACATATGCTTTCAGACTGTGTCAACCTGAAAGCATGAAGCAGATCAAAAACCGCAAAAGCGGTCAGCGGTCTGAAATCAGAACTCAAGACCACCTTCACGAGCAGCCTCGGCAAGCGCCTTGACGCGGCCATGGTAGATATAGGCACCGCGATCAAACACCACCTGCGTGACGCCAGCCTTGACCGCACGCTCGGCTATTGCCTTGCCGATGATGGATGCCGCGGCAACGTTGGCACCGGATACGATACCACCCTTGAGTTCGGCTTCAAGAGAGCAGGCAGCAACAAGTGTCACGCCCTTCTCGTCATCGATGATCTGCGCATAGATCTGCTTGTTCGTGCGGTGCACGGACAAGCGAGGGCGACCATTAGCGGCAGCCCTGATCGCGCGACGAACACGCGCCCTGCGACGGTCAGTTGTGGAAAGTTTCGCCATGACGACGCGTCCTTACTTCTTCTTGCCTTCCTTGCGGAAGATGAACTCGCCAGAATACCGAACACCCTTGCCCTTGTAAGGCTCCGGTCCGCGATAATCACGAATTTCGGCGGCAGTCTGCCCGACTTTCTGCCTGTCGATACCCGTCACGATGATTTCCGTGGGCTTGGGCGTCGCAATCGCGATGCCAGCCGGAATCTCGTAATCGATATCATGTGAGTAGCCGAGCGAGAGTTTCAGGATCTTGCCCTGAACTGCGGCCTTGTAACCCACGCCGGTGATCTCGAGCTTCTTTTCAAAGCCCTTCGACACACCCACCATCAGGTTTGCAACCTGAGCACGGGACATGCCCCACATGGCACGGGAGCGGTTGTCCTGGCCCTTGGGCGTCACGGTAACGTTGCCATTGTCCAGAGCAACGATGACTTCAGACGGAGCATCGAAGGATAACTCGCCCTTCGCGCCCTTGACCTGGATCTTCTGGCCGGAAATCGAGGCGGTAACGCCCTGAGGTACGGCAACTGGTTTTTTTCCTACGCGAGACATGTGTTCGTTCTCCCGTCAGAAGATCTTGCAGAGCACTTCGCCGCCGACATTCATTTCGCGCGCCGAGTGATCGGCCATAACGCCTTTCGGCGTCGAAATGATTGTCACGCCAAGGCCATCAGCCACGCGCGGCATCGTGTCAACAGAAGCATAAACCCGGCGGCCCGGCTTTGACACCCGCTCGATGGTGCGGATAACAGGCTGGCCTTCATAATACTTGAGTTCGATGTCGAACTCGGAGCGACCATCGGTATGCTCTGTCGAGACATATCCGCGGATGTAACCTTCCGACTTCAGTACATCGAGAACGCGTGCACGCAACTTGGAACCTGGTGTCGAAACGCGTGACTTGCGTCGCATCTGGGCGTTGCGAATGCGGGTGAGCATATCGCCCAACGGATCAATGATCGTCATGGCCTATCTCCTCACCAGCTCGACTTCACAAGGCCTGGAACCAGACCCTTGTTGCCAAGTTCACGTAGCGCAATGCGGCTCATCTTCAGCTTGCGATACACAGCGCGCGAGCGACCGGACACTTCGCAACGATTGCGAATGCGTGTCTTGCTGCCATTGCGCGGCATCTGGGCCAGCTTGAGGCGTGCCTCGAAACGCTCGTCCATTGCCTTGCTCTCGTCATTTGCAAGAGTGAGGAGACGCTCGCGCCTCCCGGCAAACTTCTTCACAAGGCGCTGACGGCGCTTGTTGTTTTCGATGGAACTTTTTTTAGCCATCTTGATCTCCTGGTTGCCGCGTATGAGCCAAAGGGTATTTAAGTCCTTCGGATCACTGCCGGAACGGGAAGTTGAACAGCTTCAGAAGCGCACGCGCCTCGTCATCCGTTTTGGCGGTTGTGCAGACAATCACATCCATGCCCAGAACCTGATCGACCTTGTCATAGGCGATCTCTGGAAACACAAGATGCTCCTTGATGCCGAGAGCAAAGTTGCCAGCACCATCAAAGGACTTCGGATTGAGACCGCGGAAGTCGCGAACGCGGGGCAATGCGATCGTGACCAGACGGTCGACAAACTCATACATGCGCTGCTTGCGAAGTGTGACCTTCGCGCCGATCGCCAGATTTTCGCGCAGCTTGAAGCCGGCAATAGCATTGCGGGCCTTGGTGACGACAGGCTTCTGACCGGCGATCAGGGCAAGATCGGCAGCAGCCGTGTCGACCTTCTTGCGGTCAGCAGTGCCCTCGCCCACGCCCATGTTCAGGACAACCTTCGTGATTGCCGGAACCTGAAGCGCGTTCTTGTAGCCAAACTGCTCGATCATCGCGGGGCGCACAATCTCATCGTAGTGCTTGCGCATGCGCGGCGTATACTGAACCTCAGCCATCGATCAGATCCCCCGAACGCTTGGCAAAACGAACCTTACGGCCATCGTCCAAAACTTTGAAACCTACGCGAGACGGCTTGCCGTCCTTCGGATCAGCAATCTGGAGGTTAGACAGCTGGATGGCTGCCTCCTTCGAGATGATGCCACCTTCGGACTGCATGGTCGCCTTGGTGTGACGCTTGACGAGGTTGATGCCGCGCACCATAGCACGGCCCTCCGTCGGGTTCACTCCGAGCACTTCGCCCGACTTGCCCTTGTCACGACCGGTGATGACGACAACCTTGTCACCCTTTTTGATCTTCGCGGCCATCAGAGCACCTCCGGTGCCAGCGAGATGATTTTCATGTGGTTCTTGCCACGGAGTTCACGCGGAACCGGTCCGAAAATACGGGTGCCGATGGGCTCCTTCTGATTGTTAATCAGAACAGCCGCATTCTTGTCGAAGCGGATGACCGAGCCATCCACACGCTGAACGTCCTTGGCCGTGCGAACGACGACCGCCTTCATGACGTCACCCTTCTTCACGCGCCCACGCGGTATCGCCTCCTTGATGGAAACGACAATAATATCCCCAATGCCAGCGTAACGACGCTTGGAACCACCGAGGACCTTGATGCACATTACACGACGGGCGCCGGAATTGTCCGCGACCTCGAGATTGGTTTGCACCTGGATCATGGCCGTGATCCTTTCTCT